>DATGJU010000200.1:0-24924 GCA_035295045.1 Chthonomonadaceae bacterium | reverse complement strand
TGCGCCTGCCGTCGGGCGCAGTAACGGCGAGGCTGTACCCTGAATCCGGGCGCGCCTGCCTGCCCCCTATGTACAGCTTGGGCGTCCGGTCGAGAGACGGGAGCGGGCGAAGATTGGTCTCCGCGGTGCCGTGAGGGGCTGAGGGGGTGAGCGGATGAGCGGGCGAGGGAGTTACGGTATTGCCCGGATATCCCTGGTCCTGCGCGGTGCTCTCACGCCGTAAATCCCCCTCTCGATCGAGGGGAGGCAGGCGATCTCCAGGCTTCTCCAGTCTCTCGCCGGGTACTCGCGCGCCAGCGGCAGCGAGGGAGGACGGCGAAAGGGCGTCGGGGGGCGAGGCTACCTGCACGTACTCCCACATGCCCTCTTTGCCGCCTTCGCGGCCGTATCCGCTCTCGCGGTAGCCGCCGAAACCGGATGCCGCGTCGAACAGGTTCGTGGAGTTGATCCAGACCGTGCCGGCCTTGATCCGCATGGCCGCGTCGAGGGCCAGGTTCAGGTTCTCCGTCCAGACTGAGGCGGCGAGACCGTATCGCGTGTTGTTCGCCAGCTCAATCGCTTCGGCCGGCGTCCGGAAGCTCATCGTGACCAGGACGGGCCCGAATATCTCGAGCTGGACGAGCGGCGAGGCCGGCCCGACGTTGGTGACCAGGGTTGGCGGGTAGAACAGGCCACGATCGGGCATCGGGCCGGACGGCCGCCAGCAGCGCGCTCCCTGCGCCTCGCCCTCGCGCACCATGCCGTCGATCTTCTGGAGCTGGACCGGTGCGATGATTGCGCCGATGTCTGTCGCCTTGTCCAGGGGTTCGCCGACCCGCAGAGTCTCCATGCGGGCGCGCAGGCGGCGGAGGAAGTCGGAGGCGATCGACTCCTGGACGAGCAGTCGCGATCCGGCGCAGCAGACCTCGCCCTGGTTGAACCAGATCGCGTCGACAATGCCCTCGATTGCGGCATCCGTATCGGCGTCGTCGAACACGATGAAAGGCGACTTTCCGCCGAGCTCCAGAGAGAGCTTCTTACGCGTACCCGCGGTCGCCTCTCGGATGGACCGACCGACCTCCGTCGAGCCGGTAAACGCGATCTTGTCGACGTCCGGGTGCGCGACGAGCGCCTGGCCGGTCCTGCCGTCGCCAGTGAGGATATTGACGACGCCGGGCGGCACGCCCGCGCCCTCGCAGAGGTCTGCGAACGCGAGCGCTGTGAGAGGCGTGAACTCAGCGGGCTTTAGAACGACCGTGCAGCCGGCGGCAAGGGCCGGCGCGATCTTCCAGGCGAGCATGAGGAGCGGGAAATTCCAGGGGATTATCTGGCCTGCGACCCCCACCGCGTCGCAGCCGGGGAACTCGGCAGCGAGGAGCTGCGCCCAGCCGGCGTGGTGGTAGAAGTGGCGCGCGGCGAGAGGCACGTCGATGTCGCGGCTCTCGCGGATCGGTTTGCCGTTGTCCAGCGACTCAAGGACCGCCAGCATGCGGGCGTGCTTCTGAATGCGGCGGGCCAGGGCGTAGAGCACGCGCGCCCGGCCATGTCCGCCGAGCCCGCGCCACGCCGGCAGCGCGGCCCTCGCGGCAGAGACGGCCGCGTCTACGTCCTCCGCGCCGGCCTGCGCGATGCGGGCCAGCCGCTCGCCGGTAGCCGGATTCAGCGTGTCGAAGGACTCGCCGGACAGTGCCGCGCGCCACTCGCCCCCGATGAACAGCTCGAATTCACCGCCGCGCTCGGCGATCCAGTCGAGCGCCGGCGCGCTGCTCTCCGGCGCGAGGCCGTACTCCATCGATTCGAACGCTTGAGCGACAGTCATAGTCATTTTGGATTATGGACGAGAAACAACGTCGGCAAGCGAAGCCCTCTCAGGGCTCAAGATTGAGCAGCTGCATTCTCCAGCGACCAGCTACCAATTACAAGCTAACGGCCACGAGCCTCAGCCCATCGGCTGGTGGTGAAGGGCCGCGTATCGGCCGGTCAGGTAGTGCTCCAACTGTCGCTCGATGTCGTTCAGGAGGGCGCTCGCGCCGAAGCGACAGAGACGCGGCGTGAGCCACGGGGCTCCCAGCTCCTCCTTCATCATAACAAGCCAATCAAGCGCCTGGCGCGCTGTCCGGATTCCGCCCGCCGGCTTGAATCCGACCTCGTAGCCGGTCCGGTCGCGATAGTCGCGGATGGCGCGACACATCACCAGGCCAACCGGCAGCGTCGCGTTGACCGGCTCCTTGCCAGTGGACGTCTTGATGAAGTCGGCGCCGGCCATCATGCAGATCAGGCTGGCCCGCCGCACGTTCGTAAGCGTTCCCAGCTCGCCGGTCGCAAGTATCGTCTTCAGATGCGCGTCGCCGCAGGCCTGGCGGTAGGCGCGGACCTCGTCGTAGAGCGCCTGCCAGTCCCCGGTGAGCGCATGCCGGCGGGAGATGACGATGTCGATCTCCTCCGCGCCGGCGCGCACGGACGCGTCGATCTCGCGAAGCCGGAGGTCGAAGGGAGTCATGCCCGCGGGGAAGCCAGTGGACACCGCGGCGACGGGAATGCCGGAGCCTCGGAGCGCCTGGACAGCCGTCTCGACCATCTCGTGGTAGACGCAGACGGCGCCGACGCGTAGATTGCGATCCGCGACGCCCAGCCCCCCGGCCACGTCGGGCCGCAACGGGCTGCGCGCCTTGGCGCAGAGGCGGAGCACATTGCCGGGCGTATCGTCGCCGGCCAGGGTGGTAAGGTCGATGCAGGTGACGGCGCGCAGGAGCCAGCCCGCCTGCCACGCCTTCTTCACGGTCCGGCGCGTACCGAGCGTGGCCGCGCGCCGCTCGGCGCCGCTCCGGTTCACCCGGCCGTGCAGCGCCCAAGCCAGATCCAGCGGCTGGCCCGGATTGCGTCGCGAGCTATCGGTGTCCACGAGCACGGCCGGCGCGGCCTCAAACGATTCGCTAATCCTCACAGGCATCACTCACGCGCGGATTCCCGGCGCCGCGCGCCAGGTGCTGCTCGCGTGAGTTCCACGCCGCCGCTCGATAATCCTGGTTTCGTCCGGGCAGAATGATAGGATTGCACAGGATTGACAGGATTGACCCATTCACAAAGTCTTGCGCAATAAACCGGCTCACCGACGGCGGCCCGAAACGCACGAGATACAGGATTAAACCATTCACAAAGTGGCATGACATCCTGTCAATCCTGTCCAAAGACTCTCCCGATTCACTCATCGCGGATCTGGAGAGTCTGCTCGGCGGAGAGCGTGCGCAGCGCGGGCGCGTACATGGCGTAGCCGTTGGTCGGCAGCGCGTGGAATGCGCCTGGCGCCTCGGCGCGGAGGCGATAGCGGACCGACCGCGTGCCCTGCGGGATGCTCGTCAGGAAGAAGACCGCCTTTTGGTCGCGCAGCTCGAAGTTGGCGCAGATCCCCAGTCCCTCCTTCTCGCCGCTCCGTACCTCGACCGGTTCGCAGCCTGCCGGTTTCACGTCTTCGAACGCCAGGTAGCTGTAGTCGTTCTTCGCATCGAGTTGGAGCTCGACTTCGATCAGGTCACCGCTGGTCACGGTGTCGCCGTCCGCGAGAGCCGTGCGCTCGTAGGTCGGTCCGGCTTCCGTGTCGACCGGAGCCTCCTCCGCTCCCAGCTCGGCAAGCAGATCGTAGCGGCCGGCCAGGAACGGATTCTGTCGATTCGTGTCGATCTTCGGCGGCGGCGCGGCGCCGGACGCCGTGCCGGGCGTGAGCCTGTAGTACCGGCGCGTGACGAAGATGCCGTTGCCGGAGGCCGGTATCGACTCCTCCTGGGAGAAGAAGCGCGTATAGACGGTGTAGTAGCAGGCCCCTTGGCCGCGCTTGGTGATCGTGAGCGGCTGCTCGCCGGTCTGCAAGAACGCGTCCGGGACGACGAACCGATTGTCGAAGAGCAGCGCGTTCTCGCGCGAGATATGGTAGGTGCGCCGGACGCGTCCGCCCAGGTCTACCGTAAGCGTATAGTCCGGCGACAGCTCGTGCGTCTTCCGGACATAGTCCGAGAGCGCGTAGACGGTGAGCGCGGTCGCGCGCGTGTTGCTCCAGTCGTCGCCCTGCCGGCGATCCACCAGCCACTTCACGATCATCGCCGGCATGGGAGACCCCGGACGGATCGCCAGATAGGCCTGGAGCGCGGCAGCCGTCGTCTCGACCGGATCGTCGTACCAGCGCCACCAGCCGTCGCCCTCGGCGCCCCAGTGCGCAGTCGCGGCCTGCGCGTCGGTCTGCACCGTGTTCTCCAGGTTGCCAAGGACCACGTCGGCCTTGGCCCGCTCGCCGACAGCCGCAAGCGCGAGCGCCAGATGCGCCCTGGAGTACGCGCTCAGCACGTCGCGCCTCTCGTAGATCGGACCGGCGATCAGCGGGCGCACCTCCGCGCGTCGCGCCGGCTCCAGCGCCAGCACGCGCGAGACAAACGCTGCCTCGTGCCGATCGAGGCCCGCCCGGAGGCGCCTTGCGAGGAGCTGCTCCGCCCGCCGCAGGCGCTCGCCGTCGATCGCAACGCCCGCCTCGCGCGCCTGAATAAGGCCATAGACGACATACGCGGTCATCCATGTGTCGGTCGCGTCGTCCTTCCACCAGCCCCAGCCGCCGTCCGCGTGCTGGAAGTCGGCCAGGCGGTCCAGCCCCGCGCGCACCATTTTCGCAAGCTTCCGGCTGTCGAACACCGGGTCGGCCGTCCGGTCGACCGGCAGCGGATCGACGCCCGGCTTGCCCGCCGGGTAGGTGTAGGGACTGTCCGACCGCCCTGATCCCCGCGCAGATTCGGCCGACCGACCAGATTTCCCGGCCCCCTGCGCTGATTCGGCCGCCGGGCCTGACCGCGCGGTCCCATTCGCCGCTTCGCTGGCGGGACCTAAGCCCCCGGCCCCCTTCCCTGCTTCGTTGGCGGGACCTAACCCCCCGGCCCCCTTCCCTGCTTCGTTGGCGGAACCTAACCCCCCGGCCCCCTTCCCTGCTTCGTTCGCTCCACTCACAGGGAAGGGGGAGTCATTTCCCCTTCCTGCCCCTACGGGACTGCCATCCAGGGGTGAGCGGCTTGGAGCGTTCGGTCCCGCCCGCCGTCGCAGGTCCTCCAGCCGGTAGCCCTGCTCCTTCAGGATGCGCTGGGTGAGGACGCTCGGGAGGAAGCGGCTCATAGTCTGCTCGACGCAGCCGTACGGATAGTCGTTCAGATAGGGCAGCGCGTCCAGCATCACCGCCGCGAGCGAGGGATTGAGCTGGACGACCAACTCGGAGGTCCCGGCCTTGCGAGCCTGCGGCAGCGTTATCGGAACGATGGCCGCGCCGTCGCCGCCGTGGAGCTCGCCGCTGGCAGCCAGCGCGCGCTCGACACCGTGGACGAGTACGGGCACGACCGTTTCGGCCGCGTCGCCGGCCGCGGCAGCCTGCGCCGTCGCGCGAATGCGCACCGCGCCGGGCCGCAGCACGCGCACCCGCCAGTCGATTCGCCGCTCGCCGCCCGCCGGCACCGCAACGTCGATGGGGGAATCGCCCCGGCCCTCCGGACTCGTCGGCGCGCTGGCTCTCCCAGAATTGAGGGCCAGGGAGCGAGGAGCAGGCCGCTCCGCCCCAAGTTCCGCCGGTCCGGATCCCGTGCCAGGCGCAGCATCCGGGCTCGCCGCGACCGACAGGACCTCCAGCGTATCGCCGGACAGGTCCAGCGTCACGTGGGCGGCGGCATCGGCCGCGGAGTCGTTGCGGACGACGGCGGTGAGCAGCATCGTGTCGCGCTCGACGAAATAGCGCGGCGTCTCCAGCCTGACGATCAGATCCTTCCGCGTCGTGACGGAAGTCTCCGCCGTGCCGACCTGACCCGCCGCGCTGTTGCCGGCCGCATAGGCGCGCCACTGCGTCAGGTTGTCAGGCCAGGTCACATTCACGGAAGCGTGGCCGGCGCCGTCCGTCACCGCCGCCGGCGTCCAGAATGCGGTATCGAGGAACTGCTTGCGGACTGCTGGCGGCCCGGGCACGCCGCGAGGCCCCTCTTCTGACTTGGGTACGATGAACCCTAACCCGTAGGCTCGCATTGTAATCGATTGCGGCGTCATCGTGAGCGGCGCGAAACCGGGAGTATGAAGAGTGGCTGGCCGCTTCAATTGGGCCGCTACGGATTCCACTCCTCCCTCATAGTCAACTACGGGCCCGCGAATCGACGTGCCCGTGCTCCGTGCCATGAGCCTGCCGCCGCGAAGACCCACCGGCCGCGCCGGGCTGAGGCCGTAGAACCCGTCCGGCACGGCCGTTTCGAGCTCAATAGCTCCGTACCCCGTGCTTCGCTGGACAGCGTTCCACGGATCGGTGTTCACTCCGGCCACGCCGTCGCCGGCGAGCCGTGTTATGCTTCCCGAAGTTACGCCCCAGCTGAGGCGATAGCGTCCACCTTGCAGTTCATAGTTCCTTACAGGCTGCAGGTCCAGTGCGAGGCCGTTGAATGCCGTGCCGGTCGAGTTCGCCGACTGGACGCTCTGCGAGCGGCGGTCGCCGAAGTAGTAGACGCGGATGTCCGGCGCATAGGCCTTCTGGATGTAGGCCAGCGCCGCGTCGGAGATGGAGACCGCCAGCTCGGCGCGCAGCGGCCGGCCATGCCAGTCCGTGGCCGTAAGGTGGAACGTCGCCTTCTCGCCCGGCCGGTAGGCCGGCTGGTCCGCGGCGACGCTGACCTTCGCCAACTGGCTGACCGGCGGCACGAACAGCTCCTGCGACGCCTCCAGAGCCTCGCCGTTTCGGATCGTGACGGCGTTGATGAACACGTTCGGCACGTCGGCGTGGCTGAGCGGTATCGGAATCTCGGCGCTGCGGCCCGATACGTGGACCAGCCGGCGCTCCAGGATCTGGTTGTTTGCCTCCCGCGTAAGCAGGACCGTGCAGTTCGGCGCCTGCGTTGCGATCAGCAGCCTGGCGGTCTGGCCCTCCTGGTAGTAGGGCTGCTCGATGGCCAGTGTGATGCCGCGCGCGAAGAAGTCGCCGCGGGACAGCTCGACGCCGGCGACCCAGACGACTGTCGAGCCCACGACCTCGCCGCCGTCGGAGTCCCGCGTGACGAACGCGATTCGATAGAAGCCGGCCCGCCCGGGCGTCCAGTTGAAGATCGCGCGCCCGTGCGCGTCCGTCGCCATGGGCATCTCGGCGGCGAGGCGCTCCTTGCCGTTCTCGACCGCCGACTCGCGGAAGACACGAACGCGCCCCTCCACCGAGACCGGCACGTCCGACGCGTTGAGCGAGACGATCTCTATCGGCGCGCGATCGCCTGCATGCGTGTAGCCGTGTGGGTAGTTCAGGAAGACGCCGACATCGTGGCGCGTCGCCTTTACCGCGCCGGTCCCCGTGATCGTCCGCCGGCTCGAGTCCCTCACGTCCGCCTCGACGGTGTAGGTGAAGTCCGAATCCCGGTACATCGTGTCCGGCTTTGTCACAAACGAGACACGCGCTTCGCCCTTCGCGTCGGTGGTCGCCGTGCCCTGCTCCACCACCTCGCCGTTGCGGTAATCGGTGTCGTATCCGCCCTGGCTCGCGTCGGCGTAGAGGAAGTCGAACGGCGTCGGGAAGGCGTAGGTCTGCGCAAATATGGTCCGGTGGACGCGATAGGTGACGCGGGCGCCGGCCGCCGGTCCGCCAAAATAGTAGGCGGCGCGAATGATGGCCGCGGCCGGCTGGCCCAGGCGCACCCGACCGGCGTCCGGCGTCACGGAGACCTGGAACTCCGGCTTGCGGTACTCCTCGACGCGGAACTGGCTCCCGCCGTTGTCCGTTCCAGCGGCTTCTACCTTGAAGACGGAGCACTTCACCGCGTATTCGCCGAGGGGCGCGTCCGGCGGCAGCGCAAACTGCCCGTGGACGCTGCCGAACTCACTGGTCGTGAGCAGGGAGGCGTAGATGCGGCGGCCGCGCGCGTCGAACGCCTCGACGTGGATTCGCCGGCCCCGCGCGGGCGCCATACCGGCGCGACTCCGCTCCAGCACCATCTCGCGAAAGTTGACCGTCTGGCTCGGCCTGTAGACGGACCGATCCGTCGTGCCGTAGGTCTTGAACCGGCCCACGTTGTCCTCGTAGTCGCCGCAGCCCTCCCGCCCCGTTACCGCGAAGTCCGCGCCGCGCCAGGCGGCCGCCTCGATCGCGAAGCCGCTCCGGTTCGGCTTGCGCGCGATAGGCAGCGCCACGGAGCCGTCCGCTCCCGTGACTCCCCGAACAATCGCCACGCGCTGGACCGTCCCGTCCTTGCCGTGCGGCTCCTCGTAGAACTCCCGCGCGAGGACGGCGGCGCCTGGCACGGGCCGTCCCGTAATCGCGTCTGCGGTGAAGTAGAGCGCCCGATCGCGATCCAGCCTCTGCACGAGCGCCAGCCGGGTCCGCAATAGGAGCTGCGCCGCGCGAACTCCCGGCGTGCTGCCGACGAGCACGTAGGCGCCGCTCTGCGCCAAAGGCAGCGATACGTGCGCCACCTGGAGCGCAAATAGGCCTCTGTCCGGTATGCGCCGTGTCCAGACTGCTGCCGGCCTGCCCAGACTCGCAATGCGCATCTTTGGGCCGAGGACGGCGCCGGCCGCGTTCTGTATGGTGAATTCGGGGTCAGCGAGCCGCCTGGGATCCGCCAGCCAGCGGTCGAGGGGCGCGCGGTAGAGCTGCAGGCGAACGCCATCCGCGTTCCGGGCGCTCACCTCGATCGAGGCGCGGCTGTTGGGATAGTACGGCCCGGGAGATCCGAGCGAAAGCCACCGGTGGTGCAGCGCGTCCAGCGCCGCGCGGCAGAGGGGCGTCCACGGGCTCTTCGGCCGCGCGGCGGCGAACCCGCGATACTCGGCCGCAGCCGCGCCGAACTTACCGTCGGCTGCGAACAGAGTGCCGATCGCGTAGCCGGCACGGTCGGCGAGCTGATCGTTCGGGTAGTCGCGCTCGATCTGCCGCAGAAGCGCCAGGGGGTCGCGGTCCTGGTAGGGATACGGAATTGGGACGCGGCGCTCGCCCTCTATTCGTATCCCGTAGTTGCGCATCGCGCTGAGGTACTGCCGCAGCCACCCCGCCTCCGCGTAGAGCGACAGCGCGGCCAGCGACGACCGGCGCGCGGCCTCGGTGCCGGGCCGTGCCGGCTCCGCGCCGCCTCGCCCGGCAAGTATCCTGATGTGGGCGTAGAGCGTGAATACCTTCTGTGGTGGCGGCCAATTCACCGAGTACGGAGCATCCGGCCGGATCGCGAGCGCCGGATCGGAGGGCTTCGGCCAGTCATCCGGTTTCAAGTACCACGCCAACGTACGCTCGTCGGACTGCAGGAATCTTGCCAGCTCGAAGTCGAGCCGCATCTCCTCGATCGTCGTCGCCGCAGTGTGAAGACGGCTGTAGATCAAGTGCGCCGCCTCAAGCGCCTCCCGCTCATCCTGCATCCGCGTGCTCGCGAACGATACGCGGACCGGGCGGTCGCTGCTGCCGCGCGGCACAGCCGGCACGTTATCGCCCAGGAAGACACGGCCACCGAGCCGGTACCCATGCGCCGGCAGCCGCTGGTAGAGCTGACCGAGGCTCCAGAGCCCACGCGCCTCCCAGACCGTATCGCGATGCGCCTGCGGAAACGCCAGGCCTGCTGCAAGCGCCTCATCCCACTGGCGCGTGCGGCCCAGCGACACCGCGATCCGGTACTCGACCTCCGTCCGCCGCGCCGCTGGAATGCCGCCGCCGGACAGCGCCGCGCGGTACTCGCCGAGCGCCGCGCGATAGCTGTGCTGCGCATAGTGCTTATCGGCGGCGATCAGAGCGCTGCCGGCGGCTGCCGCGCGATTTGGCCCGGCAGCCAGTCCGCCGAGGCCAAACAGGAGCGCGAGAACGACCGAGCGGAATCGCGGCGGGGGCATGTGCGCACCTCCGGAAGCGGGAGAGGATCTGCAGGACAGACGACTGCTATCAAGTTTAGTATCTGTTTGCGCGGTTTTTGTTCACCGTGGGAGACTGCCGCGTTCAACCCATACGCGTTTCGGCAGCTTGAGCGGATACTTCCCGTGCAGGCCGCCTGCGGCGCGATCAGAGCCCGGCGGGTTCGCCGGACCCGCAGCTCATAACTGAGTTAACCCGGTGCCGGGAGCGTTAGGCGCGCTTAGAGGACAGCGAGGGCATCCGCCCACAGGCGCGGGACGAGATCGCGGGCGGAGGGAAGATCGTGTATCGCGGCGCAGGACTCGCCGGCGTAGCAGCACATCGCCTCGATGTCGCCGGTGAAGCCATCGCGGGGCGCGGTGTCGGCATAGCGGAGGATTGGCTCGCCGGCCGCGTCCGCGCCGATGACTTCGGATTCGCCGGGGCGCCGTCCATTTGGCGGACACCCTGCCGCTTCCCACGCGTCCAGGGTGCTGTTCCGCAAGACCCGATGCGCGGCGTACGGCCAGCCGCCGTCGAAGCAGACTGTAAGGCTAGCCTCCTCGACGGAAGACAGAACGATACGACGTTTGTATTCCGGATGCGCCGTACTCTCCCGCGTCGCGACGAAGCGCGTGCCAAGCATGGCGGCAGAAGCCCCAGCCCGCAATGCCTCGGCGATCGCTGAGCCATCGCCGATCCCGCCCGAGGCGACTATCGGAACGCCCTCCGCGGCCGAAAGGACCTCATCGAGCACGGCGCGGAGCGGACGCGTCGCCTGGACGTGGCCGCCAGCCTCGATGCCCTGGCACACGAGGAAGTCCGGTCCGTGCTGGAGGGCGCGTTTGGCGCCTTCGGCATTCGTCGCCTGGATTGCCAGCCGCGCGCCGAACGAGCGGACGAGCGCCGCGTGTTCCGCGGGATCGCCCCAGGAGAACGATACGATCGGGGCGCCGGCCTCCAGCGCCGCGGCGAGTGATTTCGGCGGGAAAGCGAGAGCGTAGTTAACGAGGAAAGGCGCGGCAGTTGCGGCTCGGACGGCCGCAACGTGGCTTGCCGCGGCTTCCCGGTCGGCCCAGGTGAGCGCCATTGCGCCCATCGCGCCGGCCTGGCACACGGATATCGCCAGCTCCGGACCGGCGATACTGCCGGTGGGCGCCTGCACGATCGGGACGGACGCCCCAAACCGCGTTATGAATGCGCTGATGTGTGCAGCAAGGGGCATAGGTTGTGAACCACACCAGGGGACTGTCGGATCGCGTTCGCCGCACTGCAGACGCGGGCCTGAATCTAGGGCGGTGCGCCTGAATCAGCGCAACGGCGCGCGCGGCTTGGGCCGGAGCCGCCCCGCCACGTTTAGAGGCCGTTGAAGGCGATGCAGGCCGCCTGCGGGATCTGAACGGCACAGGCGCTACCGCTCGGATGGCGCTCCTGCCGCCGGTATCGCGGGTGTGCGCGCAAGCACGGGCACATCGGCATCGTAGGCAGCCATCTCGGAGTCGATCTTGTACGTGCCGATCGCCTTCGCCGTGGTCGGGGCGATGATCGTGAACTTCAGGATCGCGCTGTTAAGACCCTTAAGGGCCCGATAATAGGTGTCCCGGGATCTTTCGTGCCAGGCCGCGTACTGCCGTGCCGCGGCGGCGTCATCGCCGCTGTTCGCCAGGCGCGCGCCCCAGCGGCGATGCTCCCGCAAAACCTTCCGGTGCAGCTCGACTAGCTGCTTCTGCTCCGCCTCGATGTCGCGGTAGACCTGCATCCACTCCGGCAGAACGTTCGCGTTCCGCAGGATGCGGTTCATCATTCGGAGGTGCGGAGGCGTCAGCGGATCCTCGTCGAAGACGATCGGCTTGCCCTTGCCGGGCAGGTTATCGAACTTGCCCTCCTCCATTGCCTCCAGAATCTTACCCTCGGCAATCCGACCCATAAAATCGAGATTGCTCATCGCCTGCCTTCCTGCCTTCCTATCTCGCGTTACAGCTCGATCGCCTTCCGGACCCAGCCGCCGGCCGCCTCGAGGCGGTCCCACGCCTCCTGCTGGCCGATGCCGAGCCGCTGCATCACGATCGCGACTTTGACGTGCCCGTCGGCGGCGGACAGTACGCTGTCGGCGGTCGCGCGATCTGTGTCCGCGGCAGCCATCACGATGCGAGCCGCACGGTCCTTCAGCTTGCGATTGGTCGCCCGCACGTCGACCATCAAGTTACTATACACCTTGCCGAGGCGAATCATCGTCGCCGTGGTAAGCATGTTGAGCACGAGCTTCTGGGCGGTGCCCGCCTTCATTCGCGTCGAGCCGGTCAGCGGCTCCGGCCCGGTCACCGCGGCAATCGTCACGTCGGCATGCTCCGACATCGCCGCCCGAGACACGTTGACCGCCGCGACGGTAAATGCGCCGGCCCGGCGCGCCGCAGCCATGGCGCCGATCACGAAGGGAGTGCGCCCACTTGCGGCGATGCCGATCACAACGTCCTTCGCGCCTGTGCTCCGCTCGCGCATCGCCTGAGCGCCCATCTCCGGGCTGTCCTCAGCGCCCTCGATCGAGGTCGTAAGCGCGGTCTGCCCGCCGGCGATGATCCCCTGTACACGGTCCGGCGACACGCCGAAGGTGGGCGGGCACTCGCTGGCGTCGAGCACGCCCAGCCTGCCGCTGGTGCCCGCGCCCACGTAAAACAGGCGGCCGCCCGTGGCAAGACGCTGGCTGACGACCTCTACCACGCGCGTTACGGCCGGCAGCGCGAGCTCGACGGCGTCGAGCACCGTTCTGTTCTCGCTATGAAGCAGCGCGATCAGCTCTTGAGGGTCGAGGGAATCTAGACTGAGCGTCCGGGGATTGCGGCCCTCGGTTTCGAGGGCCGCGAAGTCTTCCGCAGGTACCGGCGATGCCATCTGTTAATCCTGTCCTACGTACGCCGCCTGCGGCGGTGGCGGCGCCGCGAATGATGGGCGGTCACCGGCTTCGGGAACACAAATCCGCTATGCGCGCACAGGACGTGGCCCACATAGTCGGGATCCCCCGCGCGCGCGCGGACGCCCCCTCGCGCGGGATCGACCCGCCACTCGATGCCGCGTACCGAAAGCGAGCTCGGATCGGTGAGTATGGCCAGCGTGAACTCTCGCCCGCCGTTGTACCGGCGGATCATGTCGCGCTCCTCCTGACTGAGCGCCACGTGGTCGGGGTCCTCCTCGCCGGGCTGCATGCCCGACCCGGGAGCCTTCGATAACGGCGGGACAGTAAGCGGACCGGTGGTCGGCCAGCCTACATACCATCGGGCAAAGGCGACGCAGACTGCATTCTCGTAGCCTAAAACGGGTTCGCGGAGATCGGCCCGCCTGCCGGATGAGCCACGCGACGCGAAAACCGTGATCCGCCGCTTGTCCGCCATCATCTCCAGGCCCCGGCGGACATTCGCCCTCCAGTCCCAGACCTGGTCGTCCGCGGTGACGCCGCCCGTCGGCGCATTGAGCTGCATCAGCCCGACGTCCGTGCTCTTGGAGAGCATCGGCAGGCCGTCCACCGGGTCGAACTGCCGCATTCCGCTTTCGGCCATCGCGATCTTCGAAGCGATCAATCCGGTACGGTTCGGAGGAAACGCCCGCAGCACGGCGGAGCGCGGCGGATTCGTGCCGCGCACCTCCGCGATCGCCACCGCCGACACCTCGCGCCCCTCGAACGATGTCTTGGCGAAGACTTTCAGCCGGCCGCCGCGGACTTCGCCGGCCAGGTTTACCGGAAACGGGCTGGGATGCTCGAACTTCAGCCGCGAGATCGAGTGGTGCGTCGGGCAGGCCTTGAAGTCCCAATCGAGCATAACGCGCCAGGTAAAGCTCGCCGGCTGCGGCACGTCCGCGGGCCAGCCGTCCAGCCGTGCGTACGCCACCACGTTGCGCGGCATCACCGGCTCGCCGCTCTTGGGATCGACGGCGATATGGTACAGCGGATGGGACAGATGCACGACCAGCGACGGAGTCACACCGGGATGGAGCCTGGCGGGTGGCGCCTGGATCGTCGGCGCAACCGGGCGAACCGAAGCTGGATCCGGCGCGGCCGGGCCGCCGGCAGGCGGCAGCTTCGGGGCCGGGGCGGTCTTTTGCGCGGGCGCGGCGTGAGGCTGAGGCGCCGCGGATTGAGCCTCCGCCGCTGCCTGGGCCGAGAGCGCGGCGGCCAGAAGCATCGCACCGAAGAGCGCCGCTCTTCGGATAATGCCTGCCCGCAGCCGGCCGGCTGGGCCATGCGATGCGCACAATGACGTGTGTCGCCTGAGTTGCATAGTTACGAGAATCTCCAAGCGAGCTATCGCGCTGGCGCCAGTTCGCCGCCGGCCGGCAGCGATCCGCCAAATCGCGCTGACAATAACCGTTCGATATACTTGCCGATCAGATCACACTCCAGGTTGACGCGGTCACGGACCTTGCGGCAGCCGAGCGTCGTCACGCTTCGCGTGTGCGGAATCGTCCAGACCGTAAAGCGGCTGCCATCTACCGAGGCAACGGTAAGGCTCACGCCGTCCACGGCCACGGAGCCCTTCTCAACGAAATAGCGAGCGAGCGACTCCGGCGCCTCGATTTCCAGGATGACGGCATTCTCTGCCGGCGTGATCGTCCGGATGATGCCGACGCCGTCGATGTGACCCTGAACGAAGTGGCCGTCGAGTCGCGCGTTCGCCGCCAGCGGGCGCTCCAGATTCACGGCGTCGCCCGGCTCGAGGTCCCCAAGGTTCGTCCGGTCCATCGTCTCCGGAATTGCGTCGAACGACACGACGTGATTGGCCGCGGACAGTTCGACGACCGTCAGGCAGCAGCCATTAACCGCGACGCTTGCGCCGATGGCGAGCAGCGACTCGACGGCCGGAGCGCAGACGCGTATGCGCGCGGAGCGTGTCTCGCGCTCAACATCGAGGACCCTGCCAGTCGCCTCTACAAGCCCGGTAAACATCGACTTCGCCTGCTCCCATGCTGTAATTATTGCTGGCTCGCGATCGAAAGTGGAGGGCCAATTCCGGCGGTTCAGGGATTCTACCACAGGAAGTACGATAGGCCGCCATCCGCCAGCCAGCCTATCGGCTCGAAGGCGCAGGTTCTACCTTTGGATAGATTCTGCCTTCCACCAGCAGATCGCCGCCGATCCTGCGGACGCGCATTCCGGCGACCGGGGTCGCCTCACCCATCCACTCTGCGCCGGCGCCCTCCACGGCCGTCGGCGCGTCGCGCCCGCCTACGATTTTCGGCGCGAGGAAGACCAGCGCCTTATGCGCCAGGCCCGCAGCAAGCAGTGCCGCGTTCATCTCGCCGCCCCCCTCGCAGAGCACGCTGATGATTTCGCGTTCCGCGAGCTGGCGCATGAGAACGACAAGGTCTACACGTCCCTCGGCGGTCGAGGGCAGCCGGGCGATCTCGACGCCCGCGCCCTCCAGCGCCGCCGCGCGCGCGCTGTCAGCCCGATCCGTGGTAGCGATAAGCAGCGGCGGCTCCTCCGGCCGCGCCCGCGCCTCCGCTACGGCACTGGCGCCGGGAGGCGTCCGCAGCGCGCTGTCGACCACGATGCGGAGCGGCTGTCGCGGCGACGACGGGCGCAGGCGCGCGGTCAACCGAGGATCGTCCGCAAGGAGCGTGCCGATTCCCACCATCACGGCGCCTGACTGGGCGCGAATTCGGTGCGCATGGCGGCGCGCCGGCTCGCCCGTGACCCAGCGCGAATCGCCTGTCCGTGTCGCGATCTTTCCATCGAGCGTGGCGGCGACCTTGATGGTTACAAACGGAAGGCTAGTCGCATGGAAGTGGAAGAACGCCTCGTTCAGCCGGATCGCATCGGCCTCCAGAACGCCTGTTTCGGCGGGGATGCCGGCCGCGCGCAGCCGGTCGAGACCGCTCCCTGCCACCTTCGGATTGGGATCGGACGAGGCGCACACGACGCGCGCCACGCGGGCGCGAATGAGCGCGTCGGCGCACGGCGGCGTCCGGCCCCAGTGCGAGCAGGGCTCCAGGGTGACGTAAGCCGTCGCGCCGGCCGCGCGGTCGCCCGCGGCGGCAAGTGCATTCGCCTCAGCATGGGGATGGCCGGCGGCATGGTGATAGCCTTCGCCGACGATCGCGCCGTCCCGGACGAGCACGCAGCCCACCATCGGGTTAGGGGGCGTAAAGCCCTTTGCGGCGAGTCTGAGGGCTCGCCGCATCCATGCCGTGTCGCTCAATCGGCATCGTCCGTTGACGGCGGCCCGGTGCTGTCCGCCCAGATCGCCCGCCGATTCTCCACGTAGGTCCGCGTTATCTCGCGGAAGTCGAGCCACGCGACGACGATCGCACCGACCAGAAGCAGCGAGCAGACGCCCCAATAGGCCAGTGCGATCGCGATCTGCAGTTTGCGGACTCGGTGCGCGCGCGCTGCCGCCGGGCTTGCGGCATCTAGCGCAGGCGACAGGCGTGGTGTGGAGGCGGCGACCTCGGGGTTGCGACGCAGCGTCCGCTCGATTGCCGGCATCAGGCCAAAGTAGCCGTAGAGCGTCAATGCGAGCACGGCTGCCAGAAGCACGACGCCGACGGTCCGCAGCCGTCGCGACCGCGGAGTGACGACCGAGGAGTAGACTGTCGGCGACTGCATAGTCAGCTCTCCTGCCGGATCCGTTCAGATGTCGCGATGCGGTTACCGGCTCAGCGAGTCGCGCAGCGCGCGAATGCCCGCGCCCGGGCCGCCCTGGTGACCGAAGATGGCGGTGCCGGCCACGAATGCGTTCGCCCCGGCCTCGGCCGCAGCGGGAGCGGTGTGCGCCTCGATTCCGCCGTCCACCTCGAGGTGGATGGGGTGCGCGGCCCCCTGGATCATGTCGCGCACGCACCGGATTTTGGGCAGCATGGCCGGCAGAAACTGCTGGCCCCCGAAGCCGGGATTGACCGTCATAACCAGGACGAGGTCAACATCGTCCAGCACGTACTCAAGCGCGGTCTCCGGCGTTGCGGGGTTGAGCGCGACCCCGGCCCTGGCTCCAGCCTTGCGGATAAGCGCCAGCGTCCGCTGGAGATGCACGCAGGCCTCTGCCTGGACGGTCACGCCGTCGGCGCCGGCGCGGACGAACTCCTCGACGTAGCGCTCCGGCTGCACGATCATCAGATGGACGTCGAAGAAGGCGCGCGAAACCGGCCGCAGCGCCTTTACCGCGCCCATGCCGAACGAGATGTTCGGCACGAAAATCCCATCCATCACGTCGAAATGAAGGAATTCCGCGCCGCCGGCTTCGCAGGCTTTCGCGGCGCCGGCAAACGCGCCGAAGTCCGCGGCGAGCAGCGAGGGCGCGATCTTCACCTCCGGCACCCGGCTCAATGCGCGCCTCCCGGATTATCGATCCGTTGGTGCTTGGTCGCCTCCGGATCCAGGTTGGGTATCTCCCACTTCTTTTCGTCGTTATAGAATGCGCGGAGCGTTATCGTCTTGCCTCGATACTCGAAATGGAGCGGCACGCGATCGCCCTCCTTGTGGGGCTCGTCAATCACCGGCGTGTGCTCCCCGTCGGCGTCCACATACTCTATCCGGACCTGCCGCGAGCCAAGTCCATCGTGCTTGATGGTGATGCTGCGGTCAAACGTATGGCTTTGAAGCTCGGCGGGATCGGGCGCGGGAGGCTGCGGATTTCCCGGGCTTACGCCGCTCGCCGCGTCCGACTGCTGCGAGTCGGACGCCAGGCCCGTCGAGTCGGAGTAATCGGGTTTTGGGCCGTCGCTTACAATGAGGCCCACCGCCGTATCGTGCATCACGCGCTTCTTTGGCGATACGTCCTGGCTGATGACCGCATCGCGCTGCACCTTGGAGCTGTACTCAAGCGTCACCTTGCCGACGGTCAGCCCGGCGTCGCGCAGCTTCTGCTCCGCCTCGTCGCGAAGTGTATTCGCCACGTTGGGACGTTGGTATAGACCGGCCCCTTGCTGTACCATACGTTCAGGACGTGCCCCACCCGGATCTGATCGCCGCGACTCGGATCGGTCCTGTAGACGATATTGCGAGGGCGCTCCATATAGTCCGCATGCTCGCGCAGGGTGACCTTCATTCCCTTCGCGAACGTGCGCACGTCGTCGATACTCTTCCCGACCAGCTCAGGCATCGGCGTCGGCTTCGGCACGACCCACCGCATCGCCCAAATGCCGGCAAATCCGATCAGGCAAAAGAAGATGACGCCCGTAGCAACGGCGATCAGGACCTTGATAATGAGCGACACGTTCTCGTCCCGGTTGCGCAGCCGGTTCGCCGCGGCCGGCGCCGTTCGGCTCGAGGCTGCGGCAGCCGCGACGGGTTCGAGCGGCCTGGCTGCGGGTCGCGGCGCCGCGGTAGACCGTTGTGGCGCAGCAGTCGAGGAGGCGGTCTTCGCGGCCGTCGCCGTGGCCGCGGCAGCGCCCGTCGCGACCGGCGCCGCCGCTGAAGGCGGAGACACAGCGGCTGCCGCCCTCTCGATGTCGATAGGAGTCCAGGAGAGCGGCTTACCGAACCGAAGGGCGTCACGCACCGATTTCAGGTCGTTCAGCATCTCGGCGGCGGTGTGATATCGGTCCGCAGGCTGCTTCTGGAGCGCCTTCACCAGAATACCCTCGACCGAGCGAGGCACGCCGGGATTGATCGTTCGCGGAGAAGGGATCGCCGAGTATGCATGATCGCGGGCTACGCGTTCGAGGTTGTCGCCGGCGTAGGGGGTCGAGCCGGTCAGCATCTCGAAGAGGATCGCGCCCAGGGCGTATAGGTCGCCTGCCGGAGTGCCGGGCTGCGTGTACTTTAGCTCCGGCGCCTTGTAGTGCATGAAGCGTGGCGCGATCTGCGCAAGCGCGGCAGGGCACTTCGCCACCGCTGGGTGAACTCCGAAGTCGGTGACCTTGACGGCGCCCTCCGGGCTGATGATCACGTTCTGGGGGCGGAGGTCGCCGTGCGCCTGTCCGGCGCCGTGGGCGAGGTGAAGCGCGTCCCCGATGGCGCAGGCATAATCGATGGCCACGGAGAGCGAGAAGGGAGCGATCCGGCGAATCCGCTCCGTCAGGTTGATGCCTCGCACGTATTCAACGGCGAAAAACGGCGTCAGCTCGTCGGCGCCAAAGTCGAAAAACTGTGCAATGTTGGGATGCCGCAGCGCCGCCGCATTCGCGAGAGCCTCCTGCAGCGCATTGACGAAGTCGATGTCGGCGGCGAACGTGGCAGACAGCGATTTGATCGCGACCACCCGGCCCTGGACCTGATCGCGCGCCTTGACGACCGTGAAGAGCGGGCTCTCGCCCAGCTTCTCCAGGACCTCGTAACGCTGGCTCACCACCTGATTGGCCAAATCTGTTCGGCCTCCAGCCGGCCGTCGCGGGCTGTTAACCCGCCTGCCGCGGCTGCCCGGCTGACTGTTCGGGCCGGCTGCCGCTCGCAGCGCCGGTCATTCGCGACGAGCCGCGCAATACGCGAAGCACGGTGACGACGACGGTTATTGCAAGAAGTACCAGATAGATACGTATTAGTACGCGGTCGTCCAGGTCCGCCACGCCGGACGGGCTGAGGATGCCCGCCGCCAGCAGGAACGGCGTCGCGATCCACCGGAACCCGAACAGTAGGATCCATGCGGCAGCGAGCGACCCGTTCACGGCTGGCGGCAGCACATCTGCGGCTTCATCGCTCACTTAGGGTTCCTGATCGCCGGTGTCTGGCTATCGCATCGACAATCGCGGACGCCGGCACGTCGTCCTGCACGTAGACCTCGCCGATCCGCCGCGCGAGAACGAAGCGCAGGCGGCCGCCCTCCGTCTTCTTATCGCGCGCTGCGGCGGCCAGGATACGGTCCGCGTCGATGTCCGCTGGGAAATCTACCGGCAGCCCCGCGCTCGTAAGGATATCGCGGATTGCCCGCGTCACCGCGGGCGGAGTTACGCCTAATACTTCACCGACGTGTGAAGCGGTGACCATGCCGATCGAAATCGCTTCCCCGTGCTTGTAGCGGCGATAGGACGTAATCGATTCGAGCGCGTGCCCGACGGTGTGACCGAAGTTCAGGATGGCGCGAAGGCCCTGCTCGGTCTCGTCTTCGCAGACGACCTCCGCCTTGATCTGACAGGAGCGCACAATCGCGCGGCCGATCGGCGCGACGCTGCGCCGTAAGAGCTCGCACATGGACCGTTCAATGGCGGCAAAAAAGTCTGCGTCGTAGATTATACCATACTTGATAACCTCTGCCAGACCGGAGCGCAGCTCGCGGGCCGGCAGGGTCCGCAGCGTGTCCGGATCGATCAGCACGAGCGAGGGCTGGTGAAAGGCGCCGACGAGGTTCTTGCCGGCCGGCAGGTCCACGCCCGTCTTGCCGCCGACGCTGGAATCCACCTGCGCCAGGAGCGTCGTGGGCGCTTGGACGACGCGGATGCCGCGCAGGTAGGTCGCAGCGGCGAATCCCGCCGTGTCGCCGAGCACGCCGCCGCCGACGGCAACGACAAGGCTGCGGCGATCGAGCCCGGCCCGCCCGAACGCGTCGTACAGGCGGCTCACGGTCGACAGGGTTTTGTACCGCTCGCCTGCCGGTATCGGGACCATCGAAACGGAAGACCCAAGCGCCTGCAGCCGTGCCGCCAGCGGCTGGGCATATGCTGCGCGCAGGCCCGGATGCGTGACGATACAGATGCGGCTGATCCGGGCGCACGCCAGGACGCACTCCGCGCCCAGACCGTTTGCGATCAGGCCGGGGCCGAACAGGACCGGGTAGGATCGCTCACCGAGCCGTACCTCCAGGCGCTCCATGTTCGGTTCCTGGGCATGATCTGACGGCACGGTAGCTACTCCCGCAGGCCCGAGCGTCGCGGAGCGCCGCGCCGGCCGCGCGCCGCGTCGGTCGCGGAGACCGAGCCATACCAGGCGACGACCTGTTCCGCGACCTCATCCGCGGTCAGCGCGTCGGTGTCGAACGTGCGGTCCGCGCACGACGCATAAACCGGCGCGCGTCGAGCCAAGAGTTCTGTCACGCGCGATGCTGGATCGGCTGCCGCGGCGAGGAGCGGACGCGCTGCCGGATCGCCGACGCGGTCCAGAATCGTCTCCGGCCGCGCGCGCAGGCCGGCAATCGCGCACGATGCGCGGAGGCGCGCGCGGTTGGTCCGGTCCAGCACGGAGCCGCCGCCCGTGGCGATCACCTGTCGCCGCCCGGCGGCCAGCTCCGCTATCACTTCCCGCTCCCGCGCCCGGAAGCCGGCCTCGCCCTCCGCCATAAAGACTTCCGGTATTGACATTCCAGCGCGCGCGACGATGACCGCGTCCGCGTCGCGAAACGCATAGCCAAGCCGGGCGGCGCAGAGCCGGCCGATCGTCGATTTTCCAGCGCCCATGAACCCGATCAGCGCCAGGTTCGCCGCTGCGCCCCATTCCGGCCGGCCGTTAGCCGCCATCCTGACGCTCCGAGTTAGCCCACCCGCGTGAGCAGACGTCTTCACGGTAGCTCTCCACGTTGCGCGTAAACTCCTCGATACTGTCGCCGCCGAACTTCTCCAGCACCGCCTCCGTAAGTGTGAGTGCTACCATGGCCTCGCCGATTGTCGCGGCGGCCGGAACGGCGCACACGTCCGACCGCTCGAAATGCGCCTTCACGGGCGCTTTGGTCTTCATGTCCACGGAGGCAAGTGGGGTCGGCAGCGTGGACAGAGGCTTCATCGCCGCGCGGACCACGACGGGCTCGCCGTTCGTCATTCCGCCCTCGATCCCACCGGCGTTGTTGGTGCCGCGCGTGAATCCCTCCGCCGCGCCGAAGAATATCTCATCGTGGACCGACGACCCCGGTATCTCGGCGACGCCAAATCCCAGGCCGACCTCGACGCCTTTGATGGCCTGGATCGACATAACGGCGGCCGCCAGCCGGGAATCGAGCTTGCGGTCCCAGTGCGCGAAGCTGCCAAGGCCGGGCAGGCAGCCGAGTGCGACCACCTCGAACACGCCTCCCAGTGTGTCGCGCGTGCCCTCCGCCATGCAGACTTCGATGCGGGCGACCATCTCACGCTCGGCGTCGGCGTCCGCGCATCGCACCGGGGATTCCTCCGCGCGCACCGCGAGCTGGCGGTAATCGACCCGCGCCGGGAACGTCGCCCAGACGCCGCCGATCATCACAACGTGGCTGATGACGTCGATGCCGGCGACTTTCAGCAGGTGTCGGCAGATGGCGGCCGAGGCGACGAGCGCGGCCGTGTTCCGGGCGCTCGATCTGTCCAGGATCGGGCGAAGATCGTCCGTGTGGTACTTGAGCATTCCGGGAAAGTCGGCATGCCCTGGGCGCGGCTGCGTGATGGGCGGGTCGGGGCTCTCCACCGGCTCGATCGACATTCGCTGGCGCCAGTTGTCCCAGTCACGGTTGCGCACCAGCAGGGTGATCGGTCCGCCCATCGTCTTCCCGTAGCGCACTCCGGAGAGTATCTCGACGCGATCTGTCTCGATCTGCTGGCGCGCGCCGCGGCCGAATCCGCCCTGGCGGCGCTTAAGATGGCCGTTTATGGCGTCGATGTCGAGCGGGAGGTTCGCCGGCAGGCCCTCGATGATCGCCGACAGTGAGGGACCGTGCGATTCGCCGCCGGTTAGGAAACGAAACAAGATGCAATGATCCTTTCGATTGCGATCTGCAGTAACAGGCGACAACAGCGCGTTACGTGGCCACCCGATGGGCTGCCGCGTAACGCGCTGTTGCTGTGCACTTACTCTGGCTTACATTACTTACGAGCCGCTTCGGCCCGGCCGACCGGTCGCGGTCCTTACTGGCCGCCGCCCGGAATGACCCCGCCGCCTGCTCCGCCGGGTCCGCCGCCAGGATTGATGAGCGTGCCGCCCACGCCGCCGCCGATCGCCGCCTGCGAAGGCCGCTCGGGAATGATCGTCGGCGTGATGAACACGAGCAGCTCCGCATCGGAGGTGGTCGTGTTGCGCGACCGGAACAGGTTGCCGATGAGCGGCAGATCGCCGAGAAGCGGCACCTTGTTCTCCGTCAGCACGTCGTTCTTCGAGGTCAAGCCCGAGATTACCATCGTATCGCCGTTGCGGATAATGCGCTGGATCGGCGACGACTGCGTTGTGATGTTCGGGAAGCTCTCTCCGTTAGGCCCGGTGATCGGCGCGCCCAGCGACGTTGAGAGCGCGGTGCCGAACAGCGTGATCGATTCGTCGCCGTTAATCCTCGGAAGGACCGACAGCCCCTGCGTAACCTGAAGCGGAATGATCTGCTGTGCGATTACCGTGGTGCCGCCGGGCGTTACGACCGGCGTCGAGATGAACACCGGCTGCGTATTCGTCTGCGTGAACGTGACCGGGACGTTGTTCAGGGTCGTCGCCATCGGCGCCGCCACCAGGCGTCCCTGACCGCTGGTGATGATGAAGCTGAGCTCGGTCTGCAGGTTGCCCGACGCGAACTGCAGGAACGCCGTGTTGGTGGTCGAGAATCCCGTGTTCGCGCCGCCGATCAGGTTCACCTTCTGGAAAGTCCAGTTGATGCCGAAGCCGTTCGTTCCGTTCGAAGTGACCGTGACGAACTCCGCGCGGATCATGAGCTGCTTGGGCTTGACGTCCAGGTACTTGATCAGCGTCTTCAGCTTGTCGAACTCGGAGGGATCGTCCGTGATGAGCAGGATCTCATTGCTGTCCGGATTTGCGAGCACCTGGCCCGTGATGCCGAACTCCACCAGCAGGTTGGTGCCGCCCGCGCCGCCAGGCTGGCCGCCGGGCTGGCCGGCGCCGCCGGGCTGACCGAATTGGCCGCCGCTGTTGCCCTGGCCGCCGCCGAACTGACCGCCGCCGAACTGACCGCCAAACTGGCCGCCGCCTCCAGGGAACTGGCCGGCGCGCTCCAGGATATTGTTGCTCAGGTTGCCGCCGCCGTCGTTACCGTCGCGATGGGAAACCTGGTCGCCTGCCGGCGGGAGCTGGAGATTACCGACGCTGCGCGGAATGCCGTTGGGACCCGAATTCGGAAGGCCCTCTCGGCCCGTGGGAACGAACGGCGCCACGGATGGCCCGGACGGCTGGCTCGGCACGACGCTGAACGGGGCGGTCAGCCCGTCGCCGAATCCGCCGTTGCCGCGCACGCTGGTCTGGCCGGGCAGAGCCTGGTTGATCAGCATGTGCAGCACATTGTTGCGGAACGTGTCCAGGTAGTCCTCAAGCGCGCTGCCCCGGTGTACGCCAAGCTGCGCCAGGACGGCGTTGGGCTCCGTGTACTGGAGCTGAATCCGTTGAATGGTCTTGTCGCGCTTCTTCTCCGGGAGAGGCTGAAAGTCGGGCAGTGGAGTATCGATGACGCGCGCGGGGGCCGTACCCTTTGGCCCGATGTAGAAGATGCCGGCGTCCTGCCAGAAATCGGCGCCGCCCGCGATTGCAATCTGCTTCAGCACGACGTCGACCGGCTTGGCCGTCAGCGTCAGCGTGATCTTATTGTACTGGAGCGAAGGATTGGTGAGGACGTAGTTGATGCCGGTCTTCAGCTCGACGATTCGCAGCGCATCTTGAAGCCGCGCGTCGACCAGCTCGATGTCCAGCGGCTTCGGCGCCGTAGAGCGCTGGCCCGGCGCGACGTCCCCCTGCGCCCTCGCCAGGATACCGCTTCCCGCCAGCAGCGTTAGCGCCAACGCTCCCGTCGCCAGGATACCGGTTGCGCGCCCAAGATGTCGTTGCAAGCCCATACCCATGCCTCCCTGTGCGTCCCGCCCGAGCGACGAGCGCTGCTATTCAAATGTGCTGAACGGTCTGCGAGATAGCCGAGGGCCGTCGCTGCGACCCAGTTCCGTCGGCGGGCCGCCCGATGCGGATCCCGCCTTGGCCAAACCGATGCCGATGGACTGGCAGGGCTGGTACGGCTCCGGCCACGCGAGGCCGGAAATACTGGCCGGAGGGCAGATGCGCATGGCCGCGCGACCGCCCTCCACGCCTGAAGGGTGTACGTTCACGAAACGAGCCGCGATTTAGCCGCAATCACGGCGGGCGCGGTTCCTAGAAACCGCCGCCACCGCGCCGGCCGCCACCACCGCCACCACCGAAGCCGCCGCCGCCCCCGCCAAATCCACCGCCGCCGAAGCCGCCGCCGCCGAACCCGCCGCCGCCCAGGCCGCCGCCACCGAACCCGCCCAGACCGCCGCCGCCG
>DATGJU010000199.1:0-8804 GCA_035295045.1 Chthonomonadaceae bacterium | reverse complement strand
TCGGTTAGGTTTGCCGACTCGATTCTACCAAGAATCGGCCGGGCAGTGAACCACCATCCTAACTTCCACCATTGAGTTGTCCACACGGCCACCTTCAAAGCCGAGCCGGGCGGACTATCCACTGAGTTTGGGACATGCTCTTTGCAACAGCCGGAAGAGGTCATCCGCAAACTCCACTCGCATCTTAATACCGGCGGAATAATAATCGGCGGCTCCCCCGTTTGTCCAGAATTCTACGCAAGATTCCACGAACAGCGACTCCGGGCACGTTCGCGCCCGCGCGGGCACGTAAGCGTGTTTTCGCCGCAGCGCATACGGGCGATTGCCGAGATGAATGGCTTGCGTATGGAGCTGCTGTCGGGCGCGTTTATGTTCAGGAAACACCGGTTCTACCTAGAGAACTTCCAATGGTGGATGAAGTTGAACTTGGCGTTCGGCGCGCTGTTCCCGAGCGCCGCGGGAGAGATCTACTGGGCATTGCGCGACTCGGCGAGTTCCGGTCACCCGGCCGCAAACGAACGTCAATGCTACAAGCCAACATGACAGGTCACTACCCTTGCGCTCTTCGTTATGTTTTGAGATGGGAGCTGCTTGAGAGTTCGCTCGTTACCTCAGCTCCCAATAATCCGAAAGGTGCGAAGGTAGTGACCCAATCTTAGATTCCACAGCGATCTTGCAATCTGGCTGCACCCTGTCGCGCGTCAGGATCGTGCTAGTCCGTTCCGCTGATTACCTTCGAATCCAATGTGAATGATACCGTCGCTATTTCCCGACCTCCAGGATCGAGAACGAGCCGGGCACGAGCCGGCCGCGGCCGCGGCCGCCCGGCTGCGGGTTGGCCGGAGCCTCGTACTCCGCGGCGATCAGCAGGATCTTGCCGGTCTTGCTGTCAAGCGTGCATGTCTTCGCGCCCGTCATCGTCTTGACCGTCTGCTCCACCTCGAAGTGCGCCGGGCCGTGCTCCTTGATGACGGTGAGCGTGCCGTCGCCCTGCGAGCTGAAGCACTCCGACGTCTTTGGATTGAACGTCGCGCCGTCGCAGCCGCGGCCGATCGGCAGGTCGGCAAGGTACTTGCCGTCATTGGCGTCCAGCATCACCATCGCCTGCGGCTCGCGGCAGGCCACGAACAGCACGTGGTTCTTCGGGTCGAGCGCGAGGCCCGCGTTGCCGCCGCCCTTGCCGTTCAGGCTGTAGGTCGCGGTTACTTTCATCGTCCTGGCGTCGACCACGGCAACGGCGTCCTTGTCCTCCAGGTCGACGTAGATGCGGCCCTTGCCGTCCGATGCCGCCTGCTCCGGTGCGCCGCCGAGATCGATGGCGCCTAGCACCGCGCCGTCCTTCGCATCGATGACCGTTGCGTTGGGCGCGCTGTGGCTGAAGACGTAGACGCGATGGTTGAACGCGTCCGCCAGGATGCCATCGGGCCGGCCCTGCACCGCAATGGTCTTGATGGGAGCCAGCGTCTTCGTATCCCACATCGCTACCGGGCTGCTCGAGGCGAACCCATGGTGCGTCTGCGCGTCCGTGGCGGCGCCGTGCGCACTGGTGTTCGCGATCTCGCCGGCTGGGGCAAGCGTGTCCAGATCGAACACCGCGATGCGCGCGGCGGGCCCAGAGCGCGCAATATAGAGCCTGCGCCCCTCCGAGTCGGCGTAGACGTAGTCGAAGCCGCCCTCTCCGCCCACTTTCGCGGTCTTGAGCACATGGTATGGCCCGTCGGCCGCCCGCGGCTGCGCCAGGGCCGCCCCGGCAAGCGCCGCAATGCCGACGGCAGCGCACGCGAGTTTGATCCGCATCGTTATCGTCTCCCTATCTTCCCAGACGCACTGTTGATCCCGTTTGCGCGAGCGCGCGAGCCCGGATCGACGCTCCGCCAGACGGTATCCCGGCGAGTCGCCCTCTTATTCGCGCTCGCCCTTTTCAGCCTTCTCGCCCCGCTCCTCCGGCTCCGCGCGCGAGCCCGCCTTGCGGCCGATTGCGGCGTTCAGGATGCCCCGGAGCTCCTTCGCCTCGCCGTCCGGGGTAACGGTCTCTACGTCCGCAATTTTACCCGTTAGCGGATCGACCTCGACCTCCTCGATCGTCCGGCCGTGCGCGATCATGACGCCATAAACCCATTTGCCGCCGTCCAGCTCGAAATTCGCCTGGATGGCGCGGCCGTGCACCTTGCCGCGGGCGATTTCGATGGCGCGGACCGGGCTTATGTTGCACCTCGGCTCCGGCGCCGGTTTCGCGCCGGGCTGGGCGCGCGCTCCCATTATCATTCCACCGATCGATACCGCGCCGATCGCCACGGCTAACGCTGCGATACCCGTTCGATTAATTCCTGCCAAAACGCGCCTCCTTCATCGGGCCAACTTGAAATGACACGTTCCACTGTAGCACGGATACAGCCACGCGGGCTGATAATTGTATGAGTGTCGCGAACGAGCCCGCAGTCGACGCACCCCCGCATACGGCGCCGATTGGCAGCCGTAGCCGGACGCCAGAAGGCGACGACCGCGCGGACGAGGAGGGAGACTCCTACCGCCCGGCTTTCGTGGCGCGGTATAATGCTCCCGCGGTGCAATCACCGGCCGACATCGACACCGCGAACAGGCGGCGGAGGAGCCATGCCGGGCAGTGACCGTGCGCGTCCACGCGTCCGCGATGATTTGGATGGGGCGTGGAAAAACATGCTTACCGAGCAGCGCTTCGCCGCGTTCGCCGCCTTCTTTCTGCCCGACCTGGCCGCTCGAATCGACTGGGAACGAGGCGTACACTTCCTGGAGCAGGAACTTCGGGCCATTACGCGCAAGACCAAGCGCGGCAGCCGCTCCGTGGACCGGCTGGTCAAGGTCTTTCTCCTGGATGGCAGCGAGACATGGGTGTTGGTGCACATCGAGATCCAGTCTCAGGAGGATGAGCGATTCGCGTTTCGGATGCTGGAGTACCGCTACCGCATCTTCGACCTTTTCGGCGAGCGTCCGGTAGTCTGTCTGGCAATTCTGGGCGATGGAAACGCCGGCTGGAGACCGGACGGATACGAGAGCAGCTTCTTCGGAACTCGGCTCGATTTTCGCTTTCGATCGGTCAAGCTGTTGGACATGGCGGACCGCCTGGAGGGGTTGGCGCGCAGCGACAACCCGTTCGCTCGTTTCGTGGTCGCGCATCTGAAGACACTTCAGACGCAAGGCGACTACGAGACGCGGCTGGAGTGGAAGCTGCGTATCATCCAGGGCCTTTATGCGATGGGCGTTTCGCAGGAAGAGATCGGCCGTCTGGCGCATGACTTCGACTGGCTGCTCGCGCTGCCGGAGCCACTGGCCTTGCGATACCACAGGACCATGACTGCGTTTGAAGAGGAGAAGGCGATGCCACATCTATCCACGGCGGAACGCATTGGCCGCAAGATCGGCAGGCAAGAGGGTCGGCGAGAGGGCCGACAAGAGGGCCGACAAGAGGGCCGACAAGTGGGCCGACAAGAGGGCCGGCAAGAGGGGCGTGAAGAGGGACGCCGGGCACTGCTTCTTGATCTGCTCGCCGCCAAGTTCGGACCGCTGCCCGATGCAGTAACGGCGCGCGTGCTCGCGTGCTCGTCCGCGGAATTCGAGCGCGTCAGCCGCGAAATCTTGAATGCTGGCACCCTCGAAGAGCTCGGGCTCTGAGCGTCTACGAGATCAGGTGCGGAATGCCCTCCGTCGCAATCGCCGGAACGCGTCAAGGGGCTGGAGGATCGGTGTTACTCGCCACAGGAGGCGTTGCTGATGTTTCGCATCGCGCCAATACCCGCTGTTGCGGTACTCTGCGCGGGGATCGCGCTGCTCGTGTGCGGCGCGGCCGGCGCGGCGCCGGACGCGCGCATTGAGTTCAACCGGGACGTTCGGCCCATCCTCGCGGAGAACTGCTTTGCGTGCCACGGACCGGACCGTGCCCAGCGCAAGGCGAACCTGCGGCTGGATCAGCGGCCCTCCGCGATAGAGTGTGGCGCGATCACGCCCGGCAGGCCGGAGAGGAGCAAACTGGTCGCGCGGATCCAGTCCACGCAGCCGGCCGAGGTCATGCCGCCGCCCGCCTCGCATCGGGCGCTAACCGCGGCTGAGCGCGCGCTGCTGATCCGCTGGGTGAAGCAGGGCGCGGAGTACCAGGAGCACTGGGCGTATATCGTGCCGAAGCGGCCGGCCGTCCCGGCGCTCAACGCGACCAGGGCGCGCGCCGTCAACACGATAGATTCGTTTATCTTCGCGAAGCTGGAGCAGAAGCACGTCCAGCCCTCGCCCGAAGCGGGACGCGCCGCGCTGCTCCGCCGCCTGTCGCTCGACCTGACGGGACTACCGCCGACGCCGGAGCAGGTCGCGGCATTCATCGCAGACCGCTCGCCGGCCGCTTACGAGAAGCAGGTCGATCGCCTGCTCGCCTCCGTCCACTACGGAGAGCGGATGGCCGTCCCCTGGCTCGACCTGGTGCGCTACGCAGACACGGTCGGCTTCCACGGCGACCAGAATATGGACGCCTGGCCGTTCCGCGACTATGTCGTCGACTCCTTCAACGCCAACAAGCCCTTCGACCGCTTTACCATCGAGCAGATCGCCGGGGACCTCCTGCCCGACCCGACTCCGGAGATGCTGACCGCCACGTGCCAGAACCGGCTGAACATGGTGACGCGCGAGGGCGGCGCGCAGCCCAAAGAGTATCTTGCCAAGTACGCTGCGGATCGTGTTCGCACCGTGAGCATGACGTGGCTCGGCTCGACGATGGGCTGCTGCGAGTGCCACGACCATAAGTACGACCCGTTCAAGACGAAGGACTTCTACTCGATGGAGGCCTTCTTCGCGGACATTCGTCAGTGGGGCGTCTACGCCGACTACGGATACACGCCGAATCCGGACTTGCGCGGCGTCGGCAACGACCACCCCTTCCCGCCCGAAATCCGCGTCCAGAGCCGCTATCTCCAGCAGCGCATCGAGCGCGACCGCGCGGCGATGCGCGCCCTCGCCGCCGCGGCCCCACCAGCGTCGCCGGAGGAGCGGGCCGCGTTCGACTCCTGGCGCACCGCAGCCGCCGCCTTCCTCCGCGATCACCAGGACGGCTGGGAGACGGCGCAGGGCGGCCGCGTGGAGATTGCGGACAGTCCCGGCTTCCACGCCCAGCCGGACGGCCGCATTGAACCGGACCCCGCTGCGGCGATAGGCCTAACCCTGCGCGTGCGGTCCGGCCTGCCGTCCATCGCCTCGGTCGCGCTCACAATCCTTCCGGGCGCCGGGCCGGGCGGCTCGATCGTTCGCGGCGCGCTGACGCCCCCCATGCTGACGCTCAAAGCGACGTTCGTATCGGCTGCGGGGAAGCGCAGCGCAATCGCGTTCCGCTATGCCGGCGCCGAAATCTACGAGCCGCGCTACTCCAACGGCTTCGAGGTGCGCGGCGTACAGGCCGGCTGGCGGCTCTCGCCCGCGCACCTCGGTGAGCCAAACGTGTCTGTCTGGCAGCTCGCCGCGCCGGCCCAACTCGCCCCGGACGACCGGATCGAGCTGGCGCTTGCCGGCCCGAAGCTGACCGCTCTGCGCGTCGGCCTCTCGCCGTTCGCGCCGGAAGACCCGGACCGGCCCGCGATTCCCGCGGCCCTCGCCAACGCGCTCCAGCATCCCGACGACCCGGCGTCGCGGCCGGAGCTGCTGCTCGCCTATCTGCAGTCGACCGGCTGGAACCGCACCGCATTCGCCGCACTCCGGCCGCTGGAGAGCGAGATCGTTCAGGCGCACGGCGGTACGACGCACGTCATGGTCACGCAGTCCTGGACGCCGGCCGTCACCCGCGTGCTCGCCCGCGGCAACTGGCAGGACGAGTCCGGCGAGATCGTCCAGCCGGCCATTCCGGCGTTCCTGGCGACCGAAGATACGTCTCACGCGAAGGCGCAGAGTCGCGAAGAGACACAACGCGCCGCATTCGCATTTGGAGGACACGGGGCCAGGGACCGTCTGGCTAAGGAATCTATTCCATCGCCCGCATTCGACCGACCGGCGGCGTCAGCTAAGACGCAAACAGTTACAGCGGTGCGCGGCGGCGCGCCGGACCAGCCGAGACGCCTCACGCGGCTGGATCTGGCGAACTGGATCGTCTCGCCGGAGAATCCGCTGACTGCGCGCGTGTACGTCGATCGCCTCTGGAAGATGCTGTACGGGACGGGCCTGAGCGACCAGGTGGAGGATTTCGGGACGCAGGGCGAAATTCCGACGCACCCGGAGCTGCTCGACTGGCTGGCGGTAGAGTTCCGCGAGAGCGGCTGGGACGTGAAGCACATGGTCAAGCTAATAGTCATGTCCGCGACCTATCGGCAGTCCTCGCAGCCACGGCCCGAGCTGAAAGCCATCGACCCGGCGAACCGGCTGTACGCGCTGCAGAATGCCCGCCGGCTCGACGCCGAGTTCGTACGGGACAACGCGCTCGCCATCTCCGGCCTGCTCAACGAGGACGTTGGCGGGCCGCCGTGCAAGCCGTACCAGCCGGCCGGCTACTACGCCAACATCCAGTTCCCGAGCCGCGACTATATCGCCGACAAGGACGACCGGCAGTGGCGCCGCGGGCTCTATACGCACTGGCAGCGCACCTTCCTGCATCCGATGCTGGCCAACTTCGGCGCGCCCTCCCGCGAGGACTGCACCGCGATTCGCGCCGCGACGAACACTCCCCAGCAGGCCCTCACCCTCTTGAACGACCCGGCCTTCCTGGAGGCGGCCCGCCACTTCGCCGACCGACTCGCAAGCGTGCCCGGCGACGCGCCGCGCATCGACCTTGCCTACCGGATCGCCCTCTGCCGCGCGCCAACGCAGAAGGAGAGCCGGTCGCTCCTCGAGTTCCTGCGGGCGATGCGCGAAGCCTACCGGCAGCGCCCGGACGATGCGGCGAAGCTGCTCACCATCGGCGTCTCGCCCGCCGATACGGCTACCGACAAGATCGAGCAGGCCGCCTGGACGAGCGTGTGCCGCGTCATCCTCAACCTGCACGAGACGATCACGCGGTACTAGAGGGGACTGGTGTTGGGTGTTCAGGTGTTGGGTATTCGGGTGTTCGGTATTCAGGTGTAGGGTGCTCAGGCATTCAGGTGATCGGGTTGACAGGAGGCGCGCGGTGCTCCACGGTCCTGTGGTCATGGATCTCATCCTGTAAATCCTGTTCATCCTGTCCAAACGTATTTGAAACCGACTGGAGCGAGGCCGCTGGGCGACACGAGAACAGTGGGAGCGTTAAATGAAACCGGTAGATTGGGAGCGCAGCCTCTGCCGCCGGGCTTTCCTCAAGAACTCGGCCTATGGGCTCGGCGGGATCGCGCTGGGCATGCTATCGGGCGGCGCGGAGGCCCAGGGCGCGGGAACGGATCGCGGGCGCGGCGTCATCGGCAGGCCGCACTTCCCGATTCGGGCGAAGCGAATCATCCACCTCTGCATGGCCGGCGGGCCCTCGCACCTGGAGACCTTCGACAACAAGCCGCTGCTCCGCAAGATGCACGGCGAGCCATTCCCGGCCTCGCTCACGAAGGGCCAGCAGCTCGCGCAGCTCCAGAACGCACAGCTAAAGGTGTTCGGTTCCGTCGCGGAGTTCAAGAAGTGGGGCAGGTCTGGCCAGGAGATCACCGACATCTTCCCCAACCTCGGGGGCATCGCGGACGACATCTGCATCGTTCGCTCCATGGTCACCGAGCAGATCAACCACGACCCGGCGCACGCCTTCATGAACTCCGGCTCGATCCTGAAGGGCCGGCCCAGCATGGGCTCCTGGCTGCTCTACGGCCTAGGCGCCGAGACCGACAGCCTGCCGGGCTTCGTCGTCCTGGTCTCGCAGGGCAAGTACGGCGGCGCGCAGCCCGTCTCCGCGCGGCAATGGTCCAGCGGCTTTCTGCCGGGCCGCTATCAGGGCGTCCAGTTCCAATCCACCGGCGACGCGGTCCACTACGTCGGGCTGCCACAGGGCGTCTGCCAGAGCACGCAGCGGCAGGTGGTGGAGGAGGTCCAGCGGCTGAACGGCATGCTAGGCGAGAAGCGGGCCGACCCGGAGATCGCGACGCGCATCGCGCAGTACGAGCTGGCGTTCCGCATGCAGACCAGCGTGCCCGAACTGAGCGATATGTCGAAGGAGCCGCAGAACATTCTCGACCTGTACGGCGTGAAGCGGCCCGGCGACGGCAGCTTCGCCTCCAACTGCCTGCTCGCGCGGCGACTCGCCGAGCGCGGCGTCCGGTTCATCCAGCTCTACCATCGCGCCTGGGACCACCATGGCGACATCGCGAAGCTCATGCCGCTCACGGCGGGCGAGACGGACCGCGCCAGCGCCGCGCTCCTGCTGGATCTGAAACAGCGCGGCATGCTGGACGACACCCTGATAATCTGGGGCGGCGAGTTCGGCCGCACTCCCATGGCCCAGGGCAACGGCCGCGACCACCACATCCTCGCCTTCTCGATGTGGCTGGCCGGCGGCGGCATCAAGCCCGGCATCACCTACGGCGATACCGACGAGTTCGGCTACCGCTCCGTGGAAAACGTGGTGTCGGTACACGACCTGCACGCCACCCTGCTCCATCTGTGCGGCATCGACCACGAGCGGTTCACCTACCGCTTCCAGGGCCTCGACGCCCGCCTCTCCGGGGTCGAGCCAGCCCGGGTTGTGAAGGAGATTCTGGCCTGACCGGCGGGCCGGCGGGTTGACCGCCCGGCGGGTTGACAGGGCCGGCGGGTTGGCGGACCGGCGGGTTGGCGGGTTGGCGGACCGGCGGGTTGACAGGCCGGCGGGTTGACAGGGCCGGCGAGTTGGCGGACCGGCGGGTTGGCGGGTT
>DATGJU010000198.1:0-2783 GCA_035295045.1 Chthonomonadaceae bacterium | reverse complement strand
TAGTCCTCGATAAGCTGGAACTCCGCGAGCTTGAGCGCGAGCGCGACGGTTCGCTGCTGCCCCTGCGATCCGTAGATCCGCGCCTCGGCGCCGTCGATGAAGAAGCACAGGTCGTCGCGCTGCGGGCCGAGCAGCGTCGTGCCGCGGCGCGCCTCATCCGCCCGGACAGCATCGAGCTGCTTCCGCATCGCATCCGCGATCGCTTCGGTCTCGGCGCCGCTCACGGGCGGCGGCTCGCCCGAGCTGTCTGCCGATCCTCCTGGAAGCGACGCGCTCGCCGCCGTCGCGTAGCGCTCTTCCGGCCCCTGGTCCCGCACGACGGCTGCTGCGCCGACTCTCGGAAGCGGCACGCTCGGCGCATACTGCAGCGTCAGTCCCTCGGCGCCGTCCGTCAGCTCGCGGTGGATGCGGTCCGCGATCGGGGCAAGCCGCTCGATGAAAAACCGCCGCTTTTCGAAGAGAGGCGCGCCGTAGCGGACGAGCTGTTCATTCCAGGCGGCGAGGCCGCTCTCCTCGGACGGCCGCGGCCGATCGCGAAGATCGCGGAGCAGCCTGTTTCTCTGCTCGAGCACGCGCTTATAGTGGCCGAGATCGTAAACGTACCGCGGGCTAAGCTGCGATATCTCCACGTTGAGGTAGTGACGCCGGTCGGAGGGCTCGCCCGTTACGATGTTGAGGTCGATCGAGCCGAAGAAGACCGCATTGAACTGACCAAGCAACTCCAGCACCCGGGGCCGTCTCAGACCGTTGACGCGCACCATCTTCTTGTCGCCCTGGAAAACGGCGACCTGCAGCTCCACTTCGCCTTCGCGTTCGCGGTCGATCTCGGCAGTAACGCTCCCCGACTCGGCGTCCCGGAGGATCAGCTCCGATTCGCGCGTGGCGCGCAGCGATCGCGTGGTGGCCAGCAGCGAGAGCGCTTCGAGAATGTTGGTCTTTCCCTGCGCATTCTGCCCGTAAAAGATGTTTAGCCGTTCGCCGGGTGTCAGCTCCAGCTCACGGTAATTCCTGAAATTCGTAAGCTGGAGCCGGCATACTCGCATTCGCCATTCCGTTTCGTGGGTCGCAATGAGACGCCGAGAATGTGCGCCGCAAGGATCGATGGGCGGTCGGCGAATTCACCCCCGGCGTGCGCGGCTGCCGCACCGGAATCGGAATCTAACACTATATATAAGAATCCAATGCTTATTATTATACTGTGGATAAGTCGAATAACCCCCCGACGGCCCTAAATCGAGCGACCCTATTGTTGTCAATCGTTGACAGTCGCGAAGCCCGAAAATGCCGCCGCTGTCGGCCGCCGGGATTGGCCGGCTTGATCTGGAATAGGTGGCGCCGCGTTATCCACAGCCGCCGGACTGCGTGTTGAAAACCCCCGGCAAAACCGACAGGTTATCCACGCCCGCCCGTTGATAAAACCGTTGGCGGCTCGGTATCCACCGGACTGTGGACAACCGGGCCGCGTCATGGTGCAAAGGTCGAATATCCCCGGCCCGGCGCGGAGCGCCATGGCGAAACGCGTTCTGAACGTGTGGCTGCTGACAGTTACTGCCGCCCCCGCCGGCCCTCAAACGCGGCTCAGCGCTGGGGCGGGTCTGTGGATAACTCGCCCGCGGTCCGCTTGCGCTCCTGAGTCAACTCCGCACTCAGGTCCGCAATCAGTTGTTTAAGCTCTTCGTCCAGGCCGAGCATCGCGCGGACGCGCTGGCAGCTATGGAGCACGGTGGTATGGTCCCGCCCGCCGAAGGCCGTGCCGATCTGGACCGTGTTCATCTCCGGCATCAGGTCGCGGCAGAGGTGAATCGCCACGTGCCGCGCCAACACGATGTCTTTGTTCCGAGCCGGTCCCGTTATCGCCGCGGGCGTCGCGCCGAACCGCCGGCTCACCGCCCCGATCACTTCGTCCACGGTTACGCGGCGAGCGCGGATCGGCTTGGAGATAAAGTACTCGGAGAGCACGCCCTGCGCCAGCTGGAGACTGATCGGGACGCTCATGATCGAGGAGTAGGCGATCAGCCGGGTCACGGCGCCTTCGATCGTTCGCATGTTCGATTGGATCGCGTCGCCGATGTAGAGCAGGACGTCGTCGGGAATGTCGGCGCGGTTGGAGTCGCGGAGCCGCCGGAGGAACTCGATCCGCGTCGAGATGTCGGGCGGATTGATGTCGGCGATGAGGCCGCTCTGAAATCGGGACCTAAGCCGCTCGTCCAGCGCGTGCAGCTCGCGCGGGCTGCGGTCGCTGGCGATCACGATCTGCTTGCCCGTCTGGTACAGCGCATTGAACGTGTGGAAGAACTCCTCTTTCGTATGGTCCTTGCTCGCGATGAACTGGATATCGTCGACGAGCCACACGTCCACGCCGCGGTGCTGCCTGCGGAACGCCTCGGTGGTGTGGTCGCGAATCGCGGCGTAGTAGTTCTGGGTGAAGTACTCGCCGCTGATGTAGGCGACCGACAGGGAGGAGCGGGTCCGCTGGATCACCTGGGCGATGGCCTGGAGGAGGTGCGATTTACCGAGGCCGGGACCACCGTAGATGAAGAGAGGGTTGTAGTACTCGCCGGGAGAGCCCGCGACCGCCATGGCGCTGACTTTGGCCAGGCGGTTCGATCGGCCCTCGAGATAGTTGTCGAAGCGATACTGATCGTTCAGTGGGAGACACGGAACGGTGACCGGAGCGCTCTTGGCGCGGGGCTCGCGCTTTGTCGGCCGGGCCGCTGCGGGCTGCTCCGCGGGCCTTTCAGATTCGGGATCGCGGGCGGCCTCCTCGAGGTCCAGCGTGCCCT
>DATGJU010000197.1:0-2140 GCA_035295045.1 Chthonomonadaceae bacterium | reverse complement strand
TGGGTAGAGCAGGATATTGCTGTAGGGCACGAACCAGAGGAGAAGCGTGACGAGAGTCGCCGCAATCAGCGGCGCGCTGTTCGGCCGGCCGCTCTGCGGATTCGTCAGTTTGAACCTGGCCGCACTCAGGTTGTTCATCGTTGCACGTCCCTCCGGCGAAGAACCGCCCCACACACTCTCTCACCTTCCTCTACGAGTTCGGCGGTTCAAACAGCGTCATGCGCCGCCGGGAATGATCGGGCGCTATTTTGCATCGGAAGGCCCGGCGGCCCTCTCGCTCACTAGCTTGACGGAGGACGCGATTTCCATCGCAATCGGCTCGACCCGGCTCCTAAGGCTCGACGGCTCCCAGCAGATCACGCCGACTTCGTATTGCGGTCCGCCTTGCGCGCGAGGCGGATAGACGAGCATCGTCATCAAATCCCCGGCTCCGGGGCCGTCCATGTGCGCGACCAGCAGATCGCCGGCAGCACAATGGTCCCTGTGAACGGAACAGACTACGCCCTGAGGACGGAGCTGGGCGAACGCCTGCTGCATCCGGTTCTCGTCCTTTTCGATGTCGGACCGTAGGCCGGAGTTTTCTAGCTGGACCTCGACCTTCACGCGCCTCCAGTCGCTCGGCTGGGCATGGTAGACCGCTCTGTCGATCCACTCCTCGAATCCGCGCGGAATCGCGGGCTGTACCATGACATGCCCGTCGAGCCGATCACCATCGCCAATCGAAGCGGTCCATCCGGAGGGATATTCGATCTGCACCGCCAGATTGTCGGCCGCTTGGTTCGGCAGGCTGCGAAAGCTCCTGTGCCGGGGCGCTGACGCGAGCACGGCGCCGACGGCAAGGAGCGCGACGACCGCGAGCGCGCCCAGCACGATGGAGCGGCTGCGCCCACCCCGCTCGCGCCGGATTCCGTTGGTTGCCTTCATCTCTAGTTCCTGGAAGCGCGTGGAGCGCCTGGCGACTGAAATCGCGGCTGACAAAACGGTCCTCGGCCTTCGCCTACAGTGCCTTCGGCGTGCGCCAATGGGTTGATTGCGACAACCCGACGCCGCTGTCCGCGCGTGGTTTGGCGACTGCAGTCGCGGCTGACAAAACAGTCGGCGGCCTGCGCCGACAAGACTGCGAGCGATACGATCTCTGTGGAACGCGAGCCACGATCTGCGGTGTCCGCGCAGGCGGACTACTGTCATGTCAGGCGCGACTTCAGTCGCTGGCCGCCTGTCATGTCAGGCGCGACTTCACCCGCCGGCCAGTAGCGCCGCCGGACCGTCCGTGCTACTTCACCGTTACGGTCTTCAGCCGGGACATGATGTCTGCCGCGATACGCCGCGATTCCAGCCAGCCCTGCCGGATTGTGCAGAAAGCGACCACGCCGAAGCTGGTCTGCGGGTCGTATCCGCTGGGCAGGTAGGTTGCCAAGCTACTTATGTAGAGGCCCTGTGGTACGTTCCCTCCATCGACGAGGTAACTTAGCTGCTGGCCTTGCGAGCAGGGCGTCTCGTCCAGCTGAACCTTTATGCCGAGTCGATTCAACTGCGCCAGATTGGCGCGCAACTGTCGCTCATCCGACTCCAGGCTCGCGGCGCGGCGCAGGAAAACATACAGCTCGATATTGCTCGCGGCAGGACGTCGCCGCAGGTTGCGGTCGATCCACTCCTGAAAGCGCCCCGGCTGCCGGCGGCGAAAGTACATGCTCGGCAGGTCGGAAACCCTGCGGAACCGAACCCGGCTGCTCTTCTCGGGCTGATCAGTCGCGATCCAGCCATCCGGGTAAGTAATCTGCAGCGCCTCCTTCGTACCGGGCAGCGGGGAGGTCGTGACCGTCTTATAGCGCGGTATCACCGCGGTCCAGATCGCCAGACCCGCGAGGGCGGCAGCAGCGAGCAGGCCGATTCCCCATCTGCCGGGCCGGCGGATTCGAGGGACCGCCCATTTGGAGAGGCCCGCTTCGGTTTCCGGGGTTCTGACCGCCAAAGCTGCTCCCTCGCGCCGCCAGGCATCCAGGCCACCGGGCCGCGATCGCTGGGCCCGGGCCTATGGCGAGGTCGTGTACCGCAGGCGCGACACGATATCGCGCGTGATTTCGCGGATGCCTTCATCGCGCCGCGTCCGCGCCTGGCCGAGCACGACTATCTCGTAGTC
>DATGJU010000196.1:0-7807 GCA_035295045.1 Chthonomonadaceae bacterium | reverse complement strand
CTGTCCAGACTCCACTTCGGCGCCATCACCTGCCGCTCGATAAGCTGCAGCGATTCCGGCGCGAGCGCCGAAAGGTCGAGCCGGCCGTCCGCCGCCCGCGCCGCTGCCGCAAACCAGAGCTCCGAACGTCGGTTGGGGTAGGCGTACGGCTCGATCGCTCGCGACGCCCCCTTGACCGCTATGAAGTTGAAATCGCCTGCCTGGTCGGTGACGCCACCGCCGACACCGTCATCGTCGATGTGGATGGGCGTCTGCTCGGGCTCCTCGGGCGGCAGTGCGCCGCGCCGGTCCGCGGTTCGCGCTAGCTCCCAGGCGAGCTCCTTCAGCCGGCCCGCGGTCTGCGCGGTGCTCCACCCGTTGTGCGTCTCATGGTGCAGGACACGGCTGCCCCGGCGCGCCACGATGCTGGTGAAGTCGTCGCCGTACCGCGCCACGTCGCACCCGATCGCCAGCCGCTCTGCCATCTCCAGCGGCCGAGCCGTCAGCGCCGCGGCCCATGCCGCCTCCGACCAGACCGAGACCGACCCCTGCGTGGGCCACCGCCCGAGTACGCGGCTCTCGTACAGCGGCCCCGGCCGAAACCACCGCCCACTCGAAGGCGGAAACTCGAGCGCGCCAATCGGAAGTCGGAGATCATCATGATTCCCATCAGTCGCATCCGACCCATCCGGCCGCTCCCCCCGATTGCCGGCTGCCGATTGTCGGTTGCCCAGCTCCGTGCACCACTCCCGAATGCGGTCGCGAACCCATCCCAGCCGGACCGCCTTCGGGTAGGGCGCCCGCCTGCCAGCCAGCTCCGCGGCGATGTTGGGATGATCCATCGCGCTTATCTCGATCACGCGCCACTTCTCCGTATTCCGGCACTCGATATAGGCGCGGCTGGCCGTGTCCGTCGGATTGCAGAGCGCGAGGAAGTAGCAGCCGTCTCCGGTCATCATGCCCTCCGCCGCGTCCCAGAACGGCGCGGCGACCCCGATGCACTCGTCGAACACGATGAAGACATGCGCCTCGTGCCGGCCCTGAAAGCCGCTGCCGTCCCGCGAGGTGAACCCCACGGCGAAGTGGTCCGGGCTTGTCTCCATGCGCGGCGCCTTCGGCTGCAGCGTCCCGCGCCGGTCCCATGGCCGCTGCACGCGCACCTCCTTCCACAGGATGTCACGCACCTGTGGAGCGTTCGGCGCCGTCGTGATGCAGATGCTCGGATCGAAGCAGTCGAAGAACCAGTTGACCAGCCCGGCCGCCAGAAAGGACTTACCGACGGCGTGGCTCGCCTTGACGAACACTCTTCGGTGCTGCAGCAGCGCCTCCGCGACCTCGACCTGCTTTGCCCACCACTTCACCCCGAGCACCTCTCGAGCGTACGCCGCCGGATCGCGGGCGTACCGGCGGCGCGCCCGGTTCCAATCGGGCTCGCGCACCTCGTCCGTCGGGACTGTCCTGCACGATGCACTTATCGAATAGACGAGCAAAGGTGATACTCTCCCTATCGCTGAGGCGGCGCAGATCGAGCACCGTCATCGCGCGCTGTTCCGTGCTGGTTCGGCCGTCCAGCCTGCCGAAGAGGAATGCGGCGACACGCGCATCGCCGCTCGCGGCGCGCTTCGCGAGCTCCTCGACGATTTCGCGCTGCCGCTCTACGGACAGCACCTCTTCAAACACTCCACGCTTCAGACCGTCCACGCCCAACCCTTCAGGCTCCGCCCCCTCCAGCTCAGCCACCGGCTCACCTCCTGTTCGGCCGCGATCGGCCTCCCCCGAGCCACGAAAAAAGCGGCCCCGATGGGCCGCTCACCAGTAGTAAAATTTTGTCTACATATATATATATATGTCGTTTTTTGACCATTTCGTACCACCACTTTTGCCGATTCGCCGAAAATACTGTTATCCGGACGTTTTTCGGCCCGGAATCGCCGTCTAATACTCCATGCGCACCGCCGCCCTGAATCGCTCGACCTCGTCCCGCAGCTCGGCCGCGCTCCAGCCCAACTGCCGGGCCATCCACTCCGCCGCCCGCTCCGGAATCCCCGATTCTGCGCCGTGGTAGCCGTACCACGAGGTCCGTCGGAGCAGAACGTCGTCGAGATGGACGGCCCACTCGTTCCGGCAGGCCTCCACCACGACCGCCTCGTCGACTGCGGGAGGCAGTACGCCGCTGAACCGGCCCGGCTCGATCCGCTGCTCGCTTGTCGTCGATCTCGGCAGCCGCCGTCCCATCGCGCGGCCCGCAAGATCGACCGCCTGCTCCGCCATGAGCCGGTAGGTCGTCAGCTTCCCGCCCGCGACGTCGATCCAGCCCGGCTGCGTCACTCGAATCGCGTGGCCGCGCGACACATCCGACGGCGCGCCCTCCGAATCGGAGCCGGCGACGAGCGGGCGGACGCCCGCCCAGGCTGCAATTACGTCCTCGGCCGAAACCTTCGCCGCGGGAAACGCCCGGTCAACGACGCGGAGGATATACGCCACGTCGTCGCGGGATGCCCGGACGATAGCGGGGTCGCCGCGGAAGTCGGTGTCCGTCGTGCCGAGGATTACGCGCTCGCCCCACGGGATTACGAAGAGGATTCGATCTCCTTCGGTCAGGATGGCCGCATCCTCCACCGACAGCCTGCGTCTATCGATGACCAGGTGGACACCCTTCGTCAGCCGGAGCCGGATCGCGCTCTGTGGAAACCGGCTCGCCCACGCGCCGGCCGCATTCACAGCGACTGTGGCAGTCACGCGCGCCGGCGTTCCAGTAAGCTCATCTCTCAGCTCGCACTCCCAGCCCGAAGCGGTGCGACTACAGGAGACAAACGTCGTATAGTTCCGAACGGTCGCGCCGCTCGCCTCCGCCGACCTTAGCGTGTCGATCGCCAGCCGAGAATCGTTTGTGATGCCGTCGAAGTGGCGCGTTCCGCCGACCAGCCCTTCGGTCCGAATGCCCGGCAGGCGCTCGGCCAGGCGGTCCGGCCGAAGCGTCTCGGACCGATCGAGGTTTCTGCCGCCGCACAGGAGATCGTAGGCGCGGACGCCGAGAGAGAGCAGCCATAGGGGAGGTCCGGCGCCGCGCCAGACCGGGAAATCGAAAGCGAGGGGGGAACAGAGATGCGGCGCGATCCGGCTCAGCGTCATCTTCTCGACGCTCGCCTCGCGGACCAGGCCGATCCGCCCTTGCGCCAGGTAGCGCAGCCCGCCGTGCAGCAGGCGGGAGGAGCGGCTGCTTGTGCCCGATGCGAAGTCCGCCTGCTCGACGAGCAGCGTCCGCAGGCCGCGCATCGCCGCGTCCCGCGCCACTCCCGCGCCGACGATTCCGCCGCCGATCACCAGCAGGTCGTACGCTCCTCCGGCCAGCCTCTCGCGCCGAAGGACGGTCATAAACTGCTCACGCCGCCATCTCGCCCGCCGCCCGCAGCATCTCCGCCAGCGCGCCGATGTCCACTACGATGAAGTCCGGCGGAGGCGCCGTCGCGGCGGCCTCCTCCGCTGTGGTCTCGCCGCTCAGTACGAGTACCGATACCGCCCCGGCCGCGTGCGCCATCGCCATGTCCGTGTACGTCCGGTCGCCCACCATCGCCAGCTCGGCCGGCCGCAATCCGTGCCGCGCGCACAGCTCCAGCAGCATCGCCGGGTTGGGCTTGCCCAGCGTCACAGGCTCGCGGCCGGTCGCGGCCGTCAGGCAGGCGCAGATCGCGCCGCAGTCCACGCGCACCGTCGGCTCGTCCGTCGGGCAGACCCGGTCGGGGTGCGTTGCCAGAAACGGAAGGCCGGCTCGTATCCAGTACGCTGTCTTGCACAGCCGGTCGAACGTCAGCGCCGTATCGTAGCCGACTACCACCGCCTGCGGCGCCTCCCAATCGACCGCGAAGCCCGCCTCCTCGAACTCGCCGCACAGCGAAGGCGTCCCGAGCAGCGCGATCGCCCGCACCTCCGGCAGCCGCTCGCGCAGATAGGCGATCACCGTCGCCGCCGGCGTACCGATCTCCGCCTCGCTCGCGTCGATGCCCATCTTGCGCAGCTTCGCCACGTAGTCCCGCCGGCTCAGCGAGGTATTGTTGGTGAGGAATGTCCGCCCGATTCCAAGGCGTCGCAGGAGTTCCAGGAACGGCAGCGTCGCGTCGAACAGGCAGGCGCCGCGGTAGAGCGTCCCGTCCAGGTCGAGCGCGATGTGGCGGATGCGGCGGAGTTCTATCGCCATGAGCTAGCCTTTGCCGCCGCCTGCGGTCGTGGCGCCGGGCGTTGACTCGCCGGACGCCTCCAGCCGTTTCCATTTACGCCGAAGCGTTATCGCGCTCGATATGCCGCCGCCGGCCGCAAGGGCTTGGCGCCGAAGCGGCGCGCGTGCGGGACCGCGAGGCCCATTCTGATACAGGCCGCACAGACCATCAGCGTGAAAACGACTGCGGCGCGGTCCTGCCACCGCGGGCTGAACATTCGCTCCATGTACGGCTACGATTAATAGCACGCCCGCTCGAATGGTGTTCATATCCGGCAGATCAGCAGCTCGCGCTCGTAGATCGTCTCCGGCGGCAGGCGGTCGTGCAGGTCGAGGAACAGCTCCTCGTGGCCAAGCACCTCCGCCCGCCACGCGCCGCGGTCGAACGCCTGCAGCTCGGCGAACTGCGCCTTCGGAAAACTCAATCCGCGCCACTCGAAATCCTCGTAGTGCGGCATCCAGCCGATCGGGGTCTCGCGCGCCAGGCCGCGACCGCGTGTCCGATCGACGATCCATTTCAGCACGCGCATATTCTCGGAGAAGCCGGGCCACAGGAACCGGCCCTGCGCGTCCTTCCGAAACCAGTTGACGTGGAAAATGCGCGGAGACTCGGACAGCGCCCGCTGCATCCGAATCCAGTGGCGGAAGTAGTCGCCCATATGGTATCCGCAGAACGGCAGCATCGCCATCGGGTCGCGCCGCAGCTTGCCTACCGCGCCCGCCGCCGCCGCCGTCGTCTCCGAGCCGATCGTCGCGCCCATATAGACGCCGGAGCTCCAGTTGAACGCCTGGTACACGAGCGGAATGGTAGCCGCGCGTCGTCCGCCGAACAGGATCGCGCTGACCGGCACGCCGTTCGGATCCTCCCACGCGGCATCGATCGTCGGGCACTGCGCCGCCGGCGCCGTGAACCGCGAATTTGGATGCGCAGCCTTCGCGCCCGTCTTTTCGGCAATCTTGGGCGTCCAGGGCCGGCCCTGCCAGTCCAGGCATTCGGCCGGCGGCTCGTCCGTCATCCCCTCCCACCATACGCCGCCCTCCGGCGTGAGGGCGACGTTCGTGAAGATCGTATTGCGGGAGAGCGTGGCCATCGCGTTCGGATTGGTCTTCCAGGAGGTGCCCGGCGCCACTCCGAAGAAGCCGGCCTCCGGATTGATGGCGCGGAGGCGCCCGTCGGCGTCCGGCTTGAGCCAGGCGATGTCGTCTCCAACAGTCCAGACCTTCCAGCCCTCGAAGCCTGGCGGCGGCACCAGCATGGCGAAGTTGGTCTTCCCGCATGCGGAGGGAAACGCGGCCGTCACGTAGGTCTTCGCGCCGTGTGGGTCCTCGACGCCGAGGATGAGCATGTGCTCAGCCATCCAGCCCTCGTCCCGCGCGATGTTGGAGGCGATGCGGAGACCGAAGCACTTCTTGCCCAGCAGGGCGTTCCCGCCGTACCCGGAGCCATACGACCAGATTTCGCGCGTCTCGGGGTAGTGGACGATGTACTTCTCCGGATTGCACGGCCACGGCACGTCCCGCTGTCCCGGCAGCAAGGGCGCGCCGACGGTGTGCATGCAGGGAACGACGCGCTTTTCGCCCAGGTCGATCTGCGCGAAGACGGGCAGTCCGATCCGCGCCATGATCCGCATATTGACAACGACGTACGGAGAATCGGTCAGCTCCACGCCGATCTGCGACATGGGCGAGCCGACCGGTCCCATGCTGAACGGCAGGACGTACATCGTGCGGCCCCGCATCGCCCCGTCGAAGAGCCGCTTCAGCTTCCGGCGCATCTTGAAAGGGTCTTCCCAGTTGTTTGTCGGCCCGGCAGCGTCCTTCGAGAGCGAGCAGATGAACGTCCGGTCCTCAACGCGCGCGACGTCGCTCGCGTCGGAGCGAGCGTAGTAGCAGGCCGGCCACAGCTCCTCGTTGAGCCGGACAAACGTGCCGCTCGCGACCATGTCGGCGCATAGAGCGTCGTACTCAGCCTGCGATCCGTCCACCCAGTGGATCGCGGCCGGCTGGGTCAGCCGCGCCATCTTGTCCACCCATTTCAAGAGGTGCTCGTTCCGACTCAGCGGCGCCGACGCGTCGCGGCCGTTCCATCGAACGCCTTCGTTCAGGCCTTCGCGGACCTGATCAACTTCAAGCGCACACATCTCCGTAGTCCTTTCCAACGCGGCGTTCCGCGCCGCGCGGCGCCTCAGATCGGTGCTTGGACGCCATGAACACCGTTAACCGCAACCGCGCGCAGCCCTCGGAATTGGGGTTGGCCGGCGGACCCCAGGATTGGCGACCAGAGGCGACTCTCGCGTGAGGGGCGAGTCGGCTTCCCGCAGAATTGGGGGAGTGGGGCGCTTGCCGCACATCACGGCCGCAGCAGGACCTTGATCGAGTCCGCGCCCGAATGTACCATGTCGAAACCGCGCGCGTGCTCCTCCAGCGGGAGCTCGTGCGTCACGATGCCATCGGTGCGCAGCATGCCGCGGCTCAAGTAGTCGATCACCTTCGGATAGCAGCCGGGACCCAGGTGCGCGCCGTAGATGTTCAGCTCCTTGGTGTCGCCGATGATAGTCCAGTCGGTCGTCGTCGGATCCCTCATCACGGAGAACTCGACGAAATTGCCGCCCTTGCGGATTGCGCGAAGCCCCTGGTTCACCGCCTCCGGATGGCCGGTCGCCTCGATGTATACGTCGCAGCCGTACCCGTCCGTCATCTCCATCAGCGCCGCCGTGACGTCCGATCGGTCCGGGTTGAGCGTCACGTCCGCGCCGAGGCCCCGCGCGATCTCCAGCCGGCGGTCGATCCTGTCCAGCACCACCAGCGCGCCGGGGTTCTTCAGCCGGGCGCAGGCGACCATTCCGAGCCCAAGCGTTCCGGCGCCGGCGATCACGCAGACGTCGCCGAACTGGATTTGCGCCCGCTCGACGGCATGCATAGAGCAGGCAAGCGGCTCGATCAGCGCCGCCTGCGTGATCGGAAGCTCCGCCGGAACGCGGTAGTTGAGCGCGCGCTCCGGGAAGATCATGAACTCCGCCATACCGCCCTGGGTCACGGTGTGGAAGCCGTAGATGTCGTGGACGGCGCACAAATGGTAGCGGCCCTGGCGGCAGTGCCGGCAGGCGCCGCACGGCACGATCTGCTCGGAGATCGCCCGGTCGCCGACCCGCAGACCGTACCGCTCGCCCGCGCCCGCGCCGAGCGCCCATACCGTGCCGATCAGCTCGTGCCCCGCGGTCACCGGCGCCTGGACGTACGGGGTCCGGTGCGCGTCGCCCCAGAAGAGCGGCGCGCCGGCCCAGCACTTCACGTCCGAGGCGCAGATCCCGCACGCGTCCAGGCGGACGAGCACCTCGCCCGGCCCCGGCCGCGGGACTGGCAGCTCCTCCAGCCGGTAGTTTTCCGGCCCGTGGCACCGCACGGCCCGCATCGTCGCGGGCAGCCTGTCGAGTGTTTCAATATTCACGGGATCGCTCCCGGGAAGCCTGCCGCGCCGTTCGCGGCGAGGCGCCCTCGCGTCCAGATTCCGCGCGCGCCTCCGATCTCCCTGCGAGCCTTGGCCCGCGGCCACTCATGTAGCCTCTCCTTGTCCACGCCCTTCGGCCACGCGGCCGGAACGCTGCTCGTCACGAA
>DATGJU010000195.1:0-4662 GCA_035295045.1 Chthonomonadaceae bacterium | reverse complement strand
ACCGAGTCGGACGGCAGCACGGGCGCCACGGTGGACTCCAGCGTCGCCTCGCCCATCGCGTCCGCGTCCGGCTTGTCCATGCCGTCGGGCAGCATCTCGACCGGCTGCGGATTGCGCGCTGCCTCCTCCGCGTCCCATTCGGCCTGCTTCACCTCGGCGATCGCGTCGGCCATCTTGCCGCACACCAGCTTGATCGCGCGAATGGCGTCGTCGTTCCCCGGAATAACGTAATCGACCTCGTCGGGATCGCAGTTCGTATCGACCAGCGCGACGATCGGGATTTCCAGGCGCCGCGCCTCCGCGATCGCGATGTGCTCCTTCTTGCAGTCGATGACGATGAGCACGTCGGGCAGGCCGGACATGGTCTTGATGCCGCCGAGGTAACGCTCCAGCTTGTCCCGCTCCTCGTTTAGGATCGCGGCCTCCTTCTTGGTCAGCCGCGCGAGGGTTCCATTCGCCTCCATCACGTTCAGCTCGTCGAGCCGCTTGACCCGGTCCCGAATGGTCCGGAAGTTGGTGAGCATGCCGCCGAGCCAGCGCTGGTTGACGAAGTACTGGCGGCAGCGGATCGCCGCCTCGGAGATCGCGTCCTGCGCCTGCTTCTTGGTGCCGACGAACAGGACCTTGCCGTTGTTGGCGACGATCTCCTGGACGTATTTCTGCGCGTCCTCGTAGAGCTTGAGCGTCTGGTGGAGGTCGATGATGTAGATGCCGTTGCGCGCGCCGTAAATGTACCGCTTCATCTTGGGATTCCAGCGGCGCGTCTGATGACCGAAATGGACTCCTGCTTCGAGGAGCTCCTTCATGGAGAGGGTAGCCAATTATTCCTCCGGGTTCGTGCCGGTCGGGCGTTTGACCCGATCCGCCGTCCTGACGCCTCCATCCCGGCGATGACCCGATTGGGCACCCGACCGCCGGTTCCGCGCCAGTGTGTGATAGTGTTTCGCTCGGTACGCAAACCAAACGATTATACCCGAAATAGAGACCGACCGGCGCCCACGTTACTGCGCGCCGATCTGCACGCGGAAGAAATCGGCGGCCGCGCGGAGGTTGGCCTGGCGCTGCTCCGGCGCGTATTTGCCGAGCGACTCGTCCTCCAGACAAAGGTCGCGGTCGTACCCCGCGCGCTGGAGGGCGGCGAAGTAGCGTGTGTGGTCTATGTCCCCCTCATGGATCGGGCAGACATACTTGCCGTATTCGTAGCCGATCTCGCGCTGGATTTCGCGCAGCTCCGGCGGGTAGGCGATATTCTTGATGTGCGTGTGCTTCACGACCGGCGCGAACTGCTCGAAGATCTCATAGACCCGTGAAAGCGGCCATCCGCGCCAGTAGAAGTTGCCGGAATCGAGCGTGAGGCCAAGCCGCGGCGAGTCGACGTCCAGCAGAAGCCCCGTGAGGAACTCCGGGTCGTTGCCCTGAAAGCCATGATTCTCGATGCCGAGATCCACGTCGATCTCCGCCGTCTCATCCAGGATCGATCGGATCGACTGTGCGACGAGGCGACGCCGCTCCTCCAGCGGCAGATGCTTCTCGCCGCTCATGATCGCGTCCACGCGGATGGCCGGCGCGCCGAGCGCGGCTGCCGCCTGGATCGTACGGACCGCCCATGCGATCTCCGCCGGCTTGTCCTCCGCATTGAAGTTGTTGCCCATGCAGAGCGCGGCGATAGTTACTCCGGCGGTTGCGGCCTGCTCCTGAAGCTCCGTCAGGCCGCCCGGCGAGCACAGGCTGAGCCGTTTTCGATCCCCCGCCGGCTGGATGGCTGGCACGGTATCGTCGCGGTGAACGAACAGCTCCACGCCCTCGACGTTCAGGTCGCGAAGCCCCTCGGCGAGCGAGGCGTATCCGGCGGCAAACACGATGTCATCGCGAATCGAGAGGTACAAAGGCGTGTCTCCTTGAGCGGCGCGGGCCGCCGGCATTCGGCAGTCAGCGATTACGATACCCGATTCTGGAGAGCAGTCTATTTAAGGTTATCGAGGAAGAAGCGGGTCACGCGACGCTTGTACTCGTCAGGCTGCATGTAGCCGGCGCCGCAGTGGCCGGCGCCCGGCACCGTCCATATCTGCTTGGGCTCGCCGGCCGCACGGTATAGCGCCTGCGTCTCGATCGCCGGAAACAGGTCGTCCTCCTGGTCTGCGATAATGAATACGGGACGTGGAGCGATCCTGCCGATCTCGCGAACGGGCGAGATGTCCGCGCCGCTCCGGCCGAGGATGAGCTGGCCCGCCTGCCGGGTCGGGAACGCCAGGAGCGGTCCCGCGCCTCCGGCCAGTCGGCGGAAGTTGCAGTCCACGGCGCGGTCGAGCTGCGAGAAGGGCGCCTCGACGCAGACGGCGCGCACGTGCGGCGACCGGGCCGCAGCCATGATCGCGGTCGCGCCGCCGAGCGAAGCGCCGAGCAGGCCGACCGGCGCGCCGCGCAGCTCCGGCCGAGCCTTCGCCCAGGCGATCGCGGCCAGGACGTCGTCCGGCTCGCGATAGCCCAGCGTGCACATGCTCCCCCCGCTCTCGCCGCGGGCGCGAAAATCGAACAGAACGGACGCACAGCCGATCCGATGGAGCGTTCGTGCATTGCCGAGCATCTGCTGCCGCGTCCCGTCGATACCGTGGCACATGATGACGACGCCGCGCGGACGCGCCCGGCCTGCCGGGACGTACCAGCCGCGCAGGTCCACGCCGTCGGCGGAGCGGAACGAGATCGGCTCGAACGCCAGGCCGTAATCTTTCGGCGACTCCGTGGGCGCGCGGCGCTTCGGCTGCATGCTGGCCCACGCAAGCGCGAAGCCGATGGCGACGTAGAGCGCCAGCGCGACCGCCAGCGTGGCGATGCCGAGAACGACGCGCCGCCTCCTTATCCGCGCCGCGGCGCTCGGTCTCGTGGGCTGGGTTGTGGTGGCCACGGAGGCTCCCTTCGCTGCTTCCACCGGCTCTCCGCAGTCCCGGCGGCGCAATACCTCGATCCAGAGCAGGCGCCGGCGGGTGAAACCCGACGCGGCGCCTGCCGTCGTTATTCCATACCATCTCGATCGGCGGAGGGGTTCACAAGTATTGGCCGCGCCGCCGGCTCGCGACCGCGTAGTCGTGCTCACGGCGCTCCTGTGCTGCCGGCGGACTAATGCCGGCCGCAAAGTGATCGCGGTCCGGCCCATCCTCCATGGCGAGATCGGCGCGACCGCCGGGAGCGTTCGGCGGTAGAATGGTCCAATGGATCGTAGGCACAGACACGATGCCGACTCGACTCTCCAGGGCGGAAACGAATGAATGATGCCGAGCTCAGGCGAAGGCGACGCTGGACGCGCTGCATCCTGCCCGCTGCGGTGATCGTGTGCGTCGCGGCGGGAGTCTGGCTGGCCAGGTTCAGGCCGCTGCCGCCCGGCCAGCCGCTCATTCGGGCCGTCAAGCGCGGCGACGTGGCGCTGGTCCGGAGGCTGCTGGCCCAGGGCATGGACCCGAACACGGAGGACGGCGAGCCGGCGTCGCACGGCGCAGGCGGCTACTTGTGGGGAATGGGCGAGCTGTTCGTGAGCCACAGGCTTCCGCAGGCCGCCCTCGCCGTGGCGCTCGATTACGACTACTGCTACGACGCTGCAGGAAAGCGCAAGCCCGAGCCGAAAGAGATCGTCGACGCGCTTCTGGAGCGCCACGCTGACCCGCGGGCCCGTTGCGCCTTCGGCGACTCCCTGGTCATGCAGGCGGCCTCGCTCGGATACGCGCACACCGTGAGGGCGCTCGTTGCCCGCGGCGCCAGCGTGCACGATCAGCGCCCGGATGGAACGAACGCGATGCAAGGTGCGATCGGCAGCGGCGATATTGAGACGGTAAAGGCGATCGTCGAAGGCGGCTGGAAAGTGAATGCCCTGGAGGTCCAATACGCGGCGGGCTTCCAACATCCTGTAATCCGCAATTGTCTCGCAAGCGCCATGGCCCGGCAAGCCGCCGCGAGCCAAAAGGCGCCATAGCCCTATACGGAGCGCACTGCCGCGGCAGGACCGCACCCACGACCGCCGAACCGTGCCCCATAGGGGCGCCGGCTACCCGCACGCACGTGGCGACGCGGCCCCGAACGGACACCGTTGCGTTATCGCCGAAGCGGAAGCGCGCCCGGGCGAGGACCGTTACGTCATCGCCGAAGTGTGGCCGTGCCCGAGCAAGAGCATATACGACATCGCACCGGCCAGCGCCAAGCAAGGCATCGCGCCGCTATTCAATCGTCGCGCACCGGAGGCAAAGAGTGGCGAACGAGGAGATCATCATTACCATCGCGCGGCCGCAGGTCGGCATCGAATACCACGCGCCGACAAGCGAGGCAGAGCTTGGCGACCGGCGCGCGGCGGTGGATCTCGCCCTGCATGCGCTGGCCCAGCATGCCATCGGCCTCCGGCAGCAGCAGGGGATGCCGGTGCCGGAGGAGCTGGAGGCCCTCGTAAACTCGGACCTCTGGCGCGCCGGGATGTAACGCGACGCGGTCCGCGACCCGGTCGGCGCTCTACCAGCCGCGGGTCGCCATGCGGTCGACGTCGGCCATCGTCCGCACGTCTAGGCTCGGCATCGGCTCGCCCAGGCCCATCGAGACCTGCGCCAGATACTCGGGATCGTCGTAGTGCGCGGTCGCGTCGACGATCGCGCGGGCGCGCTCCTTCGGATCGGACGACTTGAAGAT
>DATGJU010000194.1:0-2159 GCA_035295045.1 Chthonomonadaceae bacterium | reverse complement strand
TTCTGCGACGGCCTGCGGCGGCGCGATTTTCTGCATGCCGGTGCGCTTGCCACGCTCGGTCTGAGCCTCACGGACTGGTTCGGCCTGCGCGCGCTGGGAGCCACGGGAAATGCCGATGTGAACTGCATCCTGCTCATGCTGATCGGAGGCCCGTCGCAGCTCGACACCTTCGATATGAAACCGGACGCGCCGGTCGAAATCCGCGGCCCCTACAAGCCCATCAAGACCAACGTTCCGGGCATCGAGATTTCGGAGAACTTCCCGCGCACCGCCAAACATGCCGACAAATTCTCGCTGATCCGTTCCGTTTATCACACCGCCGCCGCGGTCCACGACACCGGCCACCAGATGATGCAGACCGGCCGCCTCTTCCAGGCCGGCCTCGAGTATCCGCACATGGGCTGCGTGCTCTCCAAGCTGCGCGGTCCCAAGGGCGACGTGCCGTCGCACGTGCTGCTGCCCCGCCCCATCGGCAACACCGGCGGGAATATGCCGCACGGCCAGAACGCCGGCTTCCTCGGCAAGGCGTACGACCCGTTCGTCCTCAACGCCGATCCCTCCGACCCGAATTTCAAGGTCCCCGACATGCTCCCGCCCGATTACCTCTCGGCCCTGCGCGTCGACCGGCGCCGCAACTGGCGCGAGATGGTGGACAAGTCGGTGAGCGCGTTCGAAACGTCGGCGGACGCGCGGCTGCTCGATTCCACCTTCCAGCAGGCCTACACCCTGATGTCGTCGGCCAAGGCGCGCGCCGCCTTCGAACTGCATCGCGAGCCCGAAGCCGTGCGCGAGAAGTACGGCATGAACCGCTTCGGCCAGAGCTGCCTGCTGGCGCGCCGCCTCATCGAAGCCGGGGTGCGCTTCGTGACCGTCAACATGTTCGAAACGGTCTTCGACGAAATCACCTGGGACATACACGGCTCCAAGCCGTTCAGCCCCATCTCCTGCTACCGCGACCTGGTGGGCCCGATGTTCGACATGGCATACGCGTCGCTGCTGTCGGAGTTGGCGGAGCGGGGCCTGCTCAGCAACACCATGGTGGTGGCGACCGGCGAGTTCGGGCGCACGCCCAAGATCAACCCCGCCGGCGGCCGCGATCACTGGCCGCAATGCTGGACCATGCTGATGGGCGGCGGACCGCTCAAGGGCGGCACAGTGGTGGGAGCCTCGGACGATATCGCCGCCGCGCCCAAGGATCGCCCGGTCACGCCGGCCCAGGTCGCGGCGACCGTCTTCCGCGGCCTCGGCATCGACATCCAGACGGAGCTTCCCGGCGCCCAGGGGCGGCCGATCCCGCTGGTGGATCGCGGAGTCGAACCGATCCGGGAGCTGTTATCGTGAAACCGCTGCTCTTCTTCCTGGCGCTCCCGCTATTCGCCCAAACACTCGCGGTCCTTCCGCCCACGGTCGATCTCGCCGGTCCCGAAGCGCGGCAGCAGTTGTTGGCGCAGGCGATCCTCCCGGACCACCAGGAGGATTGGACGCGCGACGCGGCGTGGACGTCCTCCGATCCCAAAATCGCCGCCGTCGACGAGCATGGCGTCGTCCGCCCGGCCGGAGATGGCGAAGCGCGGATCACGGTCCGCGCCAAGGGCGCCACCGCTACCGTGACGGTCCACGTCAAGGACGCGCACGCGCCGTTCCAGTGGAGTTTCCGCAACCACGTCATCCCGGTGATGACCAAGATGGGATGCAACCAGGGCGCCTGCCACGGCGCGCTGGCCGGCAAGAACGGTTTCAAGTTGACCCTGCGCGGCTATGCGCCCGAGGTCGATTACGACACGCTCACGCGCCAATCGGAGGGTCGCCGCGTGTCGCTCGCCGATCCTCCGGCCAGCCTCATGCTGCTGAAGCCGGCCTTTGCCATCCCGCACGGCGGCGGCAAGCGCTTCGCCAGGGACTCGCTGGAATATCGCGTGATCGAGGAGTGGATCGCGGCCGGCGCCCCGCCCCCCACGGACCACGATTCTTCGGTGCGGGCGCTCGATGTCTTCCCCGATGTCGCTGTCCTCGCGCCGGGCGCGGAGCAGCAACTCGTCGCGCGCGTCACCTATTCCGATGGCCACAGCGAAGACGTCACCCGCTGGACGCGGTTCGGTTCAGCCAACGAAGGCGTCGCCACGGTGGACGACTGGGGCCGCCTAAAGATGAACGGCGCG
>DATGJU010000193.1:0-5180 GCA_035295045.1 Chthonomonadaceae bacterium | reverse complement strand
CACCGCGACCAATATCCGCTCCGGCGCTACCAGCCCAGTCGCCGGAATGGTGCACGCGGTCACGCTGCTGGCCGTCCTCATCGTCGCCGCTCCGCTCGCGCGGTTCATACCGCTCGCCACTCTAGCGGCAGTGCTGTTCGTCGTCGCCTACAATATGGGCGAGTGGAGAGAGATCGGCGGGATCCTCAGGCTCTCCAAGGCGGACAAGGCCGTATGGGCAGTGACCTTCGGCCTGACCGTGTTCGCCGACCTGACGGTCGCCGTCGAAGTCGGCATCGGGCTGGCAGCCCTGCTGTACATCTACCGCATTGCGGAGACGACCACGGTGTCCACGGTGACGGACGAATACATCGAGAGTGGTCGGGCTCATACGCTGCAGGACAAGGAGGTCCCGCCACACGTCTCGATCCTCCGAATCCACGGCCCGTTCCTGTTCGGCACCACGGACAAGCTGGCCGACGAGACCGCGGACCTGGACCGCCTCGAGCGCGTCGTGGTGCTGCGGCTTCGCAACATGACGGCGATCGATGGGACGGGGCTGCACGCGCTGGAGGTGCTCTCCGATCGCCTCCGCAAGGCGGGCAAGACCCTCCTGCTCTGCGGAGCGCGCGATCAGCCGGCCCGCCTGCTCCACCGGGTGGATTTCGTGGACCATATCGGCGAGCGGAACATCCTGCCGCACGTCGAGGCGGCCCTCGATCGCGCTCGCGAGCTTGCCGAGGGCGCCGAGAGCTCCGACGCGCCGCCAATTCCCGTCGGCGCCGGCCCCCAATAGCTCCGCCGACTGGCGTAGGCTGCCACGGCGCGACCCGGTGTTGCGGCCCACAGGGCCTCGGTATCGTATGACCTGGCAATCGTCGTGGTTCCTGTAATCACATTCCGTCGGCGGTCGCGCTTGCAGCAATTGCCGGACAGCGGAACCCGCGAAATCCCCGTGAGGCCTGGGACCGGGCTGCGCCGGACCGGAGCGGCCGCGGCGCGCACGGCAAAGTTGCCGGTGTTTCTTCCGTTCCGTCGTAATACCGTATAACTGCCTGTCCGATTCCCGTCATTCGCCCCTCGACAACGCCCCGGAAACGTGCGACACTACGCTGTTCCGCATCCGAACCACTGGAGCGCGGATCCGAGAGCTCTTCTGCGTCGCCTGACGGATCGGTCTCAGCCGGCCCACGATCGCGCTGTTCGAGATGGGAGAGAGCCGTGCCCGTGCACCGAATCCGTCAGGCATACACGCTGATCGAGCTGCTGGTAGTGCTTTCTGTCGTCTCGATCCTCGCGGCGATCCTCTTCCCGGTCTTCGCCCTGGCGCGCGAGTCGGCGCGCCAGAGCGTCTGCCTCTCCAACACGCGCCAGCTCGTCGCCGCCGCCCTGCTGTACACGCAGGACTACGACGAGAAGCTGCCGGTGCTCGGCACGGGAATCGACGGCCGCGGGCGCTGGATGTTCCAGATCAAGGGATACGTGAAGAGCGGCGCCGTATTTACCTGCCCGCACCTGCCGGGAAACCAGTACGACGGCACGCCGTGGAGCGACATCTGCGGCTACGGCTGGGCGGAGGAGCTCTGGGGCAAGAAGGGCGTGGAGATCGACCCGGCGGACGGCTACAGCCTCGCCGAGATCGGCCACGCCTCACAGACCATCCTGCTGGGCGACACAGGCTATGACCGCGTCTCCGGCTGGGCCATGTACCGCCGGCCGCCGTGGCTCGCGGAGTCCGGCGGCATTCCCGGCTTCTACGCGCAGTTTCGGCACCACGCGACGAAGGTTCGCACCGACCTGGACATCACCATCGGCAGCATCCCGGCCACGATCGACGGACTCTGCACCTTCGCCTTCGTCGATGGCCACGCGAAGGCGCTCCACGCGGCGGCGGCCTTCGAAACCGCGACGGCGCGGGACGGGGCGCCGCTCGCGGGGGACGACCAGTACCTGTTGTGGACCCGGTTCTAGCTGCTGTCTACGCGTGCGCGATTCGTGGGTAGCGCATCGGCTCGCGGGCGATCTCGGCGTTCAGCGCGAGGGCCGTCATCTCGGCGCGCAGGGCCGTGGCCGAGGGCTCGTCCCACAGGTTGCGCCGCTCCTCCGGGTCCTCCGCCAGATCGAACAGCTCGCCGTACGGCCGATCGCGATAGGCCGTAACCTTGTACCGCTCCGTGACGTAGGTCCGCAGGTGGATCGCGGTAGGCTGATGGCGGAACTCCGTGATCGAAACCGTCCGCGCCGGCGCCGCGCTCCCCGCCCAGACGGCCGACTGATCGATGCCCTGCATGAGTCCCGGCACTGCCAGCCCGGCCGCCGAGAGGAACGTCGGCGCGAGGTCGACCAGGTTCTGCAGGGCGCGGCTCTCCTCCCCGGGCGGAACGCCGCCGCCCGGCCAGCGGACCAGGAAGGGCAGGCGGATCAGGTCCTCGTAGTGGAACGCGCCCTTCGCGGTGAGCCCGTGCTGGCCGAGGAAGTGGCCGTGATCGGTGGAGAAGACGACAAGCGTGTTGTCCGCGATGCCGAGCGCGTCCAGCCGGTCGAGAATTCGGCCGATCTGCTGATCCATGAACGAGATCATGCCGTAGTAGACGGCCATGTTTTTCCGGAGCGCCGCGTCGTCGATCCGGTGGCTGCTGAAGCCGTGATTCGCCCAGGCCGTCTCCCGCCACGCCGAGAAATCCGGCCGCGCCTCCTGCGTCTTCGCGAAGTGCGGCGGCATCCGGTCCAGCTCTCCGGGCAGCAGCGTCCCCGGCTCCATGTCCGCCGGGTCGTACATCGAGGCCCAGGGCTCCGGAACGAGATACGGCGGGTGCGGATCGTGGAAGGAGCTCCAGAGGAAGAATGGACGCTCCGCCGCCGCGCTCCGGTCGATCGCGGCGATGCTCCGCTCGGCGGTCCAGGCGCTGTAGTGGAGCTCCTGCGGCAGCTTCCAGGAGTGGCGGCGCTCAGGCGCGTTCGGGTCCGGCGGCCAGGACTGGAAGTAGTCGCGCCAGTTGGTCAGGCCGCGCTCCTCCAGCCACAGCGCGTAGTGCTGGCCGGCGTGGCTCTCGTCGGCATGGTTGCGCGCCACCTCGACATGCTGGAAGCCGTACCATGGCCCGTGGAATCCGCGCCAGAACTCCAGATCGCGCAGCGCCGGCTGGCACTCGAGCGACTCCTGTCCGCCGGCCGGATCGGTTGCGAGCGGCTGGAAGTGCGCCTTGCCGATCAGCGCCGTGTCGTAGCCGGCGGCGCCCAGCGCATCGCCTACGGTCGGAATCGCCTCGTCCAGCTTCACGCCGATCGTCCAGCAGCCGTGCCACGCCGGGTACTGCCCGGTGATGATCGACGCGCGCGAGGGCGAGCAGACGGGGCTCGGGCAATAGGCGCGGGTAAATCGCGTGCCGCCGCGACAGAGCCTGTCCAGGCTCGGGGTGGAGATGCGCGGGTTCGCGACCGCCAGCGTGCTCCAGTGCTGCTGATCGCTTGTAATCAGCAGGATGTTCGGCCGCGGCGAACTCTTGGAGGCTTGCATTGCCAAATCCTGATCCTTTTGGAACGCCGGTTGGAATGCCGGGCCCCGAACGCTTTCGGGGCAGGTGGGACGCTTTGCGGCCGGTCAGCCAGCCTCCGCCGCGCGGATCCTCGCCTCCTGCTCCCATCGGATCAGGCGCGCCTTCATCCCGGGATCCGCGTGAATGAGGGGCCGCGGCTGGTCCATCAGCTCCCGAATCATCTCGAGGAACGTTGCCACCGAGTCGAAATCCGCGGCCGAGCGGCACTCGGCCACGATCCGCTTCCAGACCTCGGCCGCAGTGCGCGGCGAAAGCGTGTGGCGGACCGCGTGCTCCAGCCGCTGTTGGATCGGCCGGTACTCCGGCGAATTCTCGATTCCCGGCCACGCCCGCTTTGCACCGTCGTCCAGGCCGGCGCCGTTGTCGCCCGCCTGCTCCTGAAACAGCGTGGTCATCAGCTCCAGCGCGTCCGGCGGCAGCCTGCCGGACTTCGCCGCCATGGTCTGCGTTGCCGCGGCAAGGCTCGCCGCCGCGCGCCGGTACACCTCGATCGTCGCGTCCGCGCTCTTGCCGAGCGCGGCGAGCGCAACCGCCCGCGAGGCCGCCGGCGGTCCCTCGACCCTGCGCAGCGCAGAGTCGGCTTCGCTCGATCGCCGGATAGCCTCCGTCTGCCCCAGGAACGCCGTCTTGAACTCGAAAATGCTCGACATTGCCCAGAGGATGCCGCGCAGCTGCGCCGGCCGGTCGGGCGAAAGGCCCCTCGGCTCGCACCGGTCGAGAAACGCGAGCGCCCGCACGGTGTTCTCCCGGTATCCGTCGGCGATGTCCAGCTTCAGCTTCAGGAGCGAGATGTCACCGTAAATGCGCGCCACGACCGGGTAGAGCGGCGAGCTGCCTGGCAGGTCGGCCGGGACCCTCGATGCGAGCTGCACGAGTTGATCGTGCGTGCGCATCTGGGCCGCGGCATCCATCGCATTCATGCCGTCGATCCCGCGGCGAAGGAACCCGGCGAGGTCGAAGTCGCCGTCCTGCGCCATCGCGCGAAGCAGCGGCTTCTCCCGCGGGCCGCACCGCTCGGCCAGGATCGCGAGGAGATCCGTCGCTCGGTCGTCGGGCTTTGCAACGAGCAGCCAGATTTCGAGGACCGATTCGTCCACCAGCCGGTCGGTACCCAGAAGGAAGCGGATTTCGCTAGAAGCCGGCTCATTGGCGACGGGAAGGCGGCTCGCCTCGCGAAGGCGTTTCGCGATCTCCGCGCTGGGCTCGCCCGCCTTCGCGCCGACGAGCGCGCGCAAGATGTACGGAATCGGACGGTTCGGCCAGCGCGCCGAAAGGCCCGCGAAGAGCGCGGTAGCACGATCGAGGACGGCGCCGCGCTGGTCCGGGGAGTGGTCCGCCATAACGGCCAGCCCGTACAGCATGTTGCATCTCGCCCGATACGGAATCTCCAGCTCCGCGGGCAGCGGCGGATCGATGGAGTCCGCGAGTGAGATCACGTCCTCCCATGCGGGGATGGCAATGTCCGCGTGCGCCGCGTCTGTCTGCGCCGTCAGGAGCACGGCCATGATCTCCGGCGGCAGCGACGCTTCAAGGCGCACCAGGCGTTGGGCCGCTGCCCTGGGCATGTTGCGGAGCCGATCGACGCGCGCCGACAGCGGCGCCAGCGCCGGATGCATCGGCGAGCGGGACGCGAGGACGGCGAGA
>DATGJU010000192.1:0-11126 GCA_035295045.1 Chthonomonadaceae bacterium | reverse complement strand
CGTGGAACTCGTAGTCCGGCCGCCCGTGGACACACGTCGTAAAGTCGCCGTCCACCAGGAAGTAGGAGCCGTCTTCCAGCCGCTCGATCCTCCGCCCGCTCATGCGGAAGTAGTCCGATACGACCGTGCCGTTGTCCACGTGGCCCGTGCCGGTACGCAGGTTGTACTCGACGTTGTAACCCTGGAATTTGCCGTCAGGCCGCGTGACGGTCGATATGCCCGGCGCTCGAACCGTGTCCTTGGAGGGATCGTACGTCAGGTCGACTGCCGTGAGCCGGGTCTCGACGGACGTTGCCGGGTCGGAGTAGATTGCAGTAACCGGTCCGTCGACGTGCCACGCGTTGCTGATGGAGTCCCAGCTCATGTGCCGGAACTGCTCGAACCGGATCGGTCCGATACGCTGCATGCGCACCTGGCCCGCCGCGGCGTCCGGAGGCGCCGGCGCAGCCGCCAGCGATCCATCGGAGGCATGGTGAAGAGCGACCGCGTTCCCGGCGCTCCTGCCGGACAGATGGATTGGCGCCGCGCCGACCGAGTTCGAGGGCGCCTGCGCGAAGCCACGCGAAATCGCCTTCACGCGCGCGGCGCCGCGCCCGGGTCCGACGCGCCGAGGCGAGCCGGCCTTGCCCGCAGCCGCGCCGTCCACCGGTCGCGGCAGCGGCGGAGGCAGTGGCGCGGCATCGCGGATTGGACCGGACCTGGAGGGCTCTTCCGCGGCAGCGCGGCCTGCGCCGCGCACCGGCACGAAGACCTCGTCCGCGCGCGCGCCTGCGCATGAGGCGGCTGCCGCAAGCGCTGCGGGCGCCGCGGCAAGCAGGCGCAACGGCGCGAGCGTGCGCGAGGTGGATTTACGGCGGAGGGTACGCAAGCGGGTAGATTCCTTCGTTACGTCACGTCAGGCGAAGTCCAGATCGATGGTACGCGCAACGCGCTCGGCCAGCGTCTTCTGGTCGCCCGACTCTCCGTTGTGACGCATTGCGCGGTAGAACGTTTCATCGTAGTTGCGGGTCCGCACGACGATGGGCATCGGCACCGCGTGGCCGAAGATGAGCGCCTGCTGTCGCGTATCCAGGCTCGCAAGCACGCCGCGGAGCATATTGGCGCCGCCGACCCCCGTCAGGACGGCGTCCACGTCCTTGTCGTCGTCCAGCAGGCAGCAGATCTTGGTACCGACCTGGGACAGCACCTCATCGTCGATGCCGCTCGGCCGCTGGTCGACGATCAGGAGCGTCACGTTGTATTTCCGCAGCTCGCGCGCGATGGTGCCAAAGATCGTCTGCCCGGCGAGCTGCGGCGAGAGGAACTTGTGGGCCTCCTCGATGACGATCACCAGCGGCCGGGGCTCGGCCGCGGCGCTGCCCATCGCCGCCTCCTTGCGATCGACGTACTCCTTGTGCAGGCGGCGCGTAAGGATGTTCGCGACCAGCATGTACTGCACCGGCCGGTTGTACTGCCCGAATTCGAGGACGATGTTCTTGCCGCTTTGGAGCGCGCCCAGTATCCGCGACACGGCGTCGTCGCCGTCGGCCAGATTCTCTACAAGAAAATCTCGGCACTGACGTACGAGATATCCCAGTTTCCGCTGCAGGGCCGCGAGCGCCCCGGCGTGCGCGTTATGCGTCTCGCAGAAGGCGGCAATCGCATCGGCGTCCCACGAGAGGAACGTGCCGAACCAGGCCGCTTCACCCAGCGCGCGCTCCAGCAGATAGCAGGTCTCCACCGCGGTCGCGCTCAGGTTCAGCTCGCGCTGCAGCAGGAGGACATCCTCCACGTCGAGCTGGCTGTACGGTATGCGCACCTGGTGGTCCGACCGTACGCCGCGTCGCTGCGACGATTTCGGGTCCAGCGTGAAGATCTGGACGCGCGACTGGAAATGGTTGCGCAGGCCGTAGACCGTTCGGTCGCCCTGCCCCTCGTTGGTCCCCTTCTCGCCGTACTCGTTGTGCATGTCGAAGATCAGGTGGACCGCCTTCTCCGCCTTGATCGCACCGCAGAGGCAGAGGCGCGTGAGGAAGGTCTTGCCGGTGCCGGACTTGCCGAAGATCGCGTTTGAGCGCTCGATCCAGCGGTCCAGGTTGAGGCAGACCGGGGTGTCCATGTCCAGCGGCTCGCCGACGTGGAAGTAGGCGGCGTCCTCGCGCTCGTCTCCGAACACGGTGCGGACATCGTCGCGAGTCGCCTCGGCGACGGCGCTGAAGTGGCTTGGAATTGTCTTGACCGGCAGAAGGTCCTGCGACGGCGCGCCGTCGGCCTCGCGCGGCGCCATGAGCATCGGACGAAGGCGAACGGAGCCGTAGATCGAGGACCCGCGGAGGACATCGGAGGCGAGCCCGCTCCTGGGCGGGTTGTCGAGGAAGCCCGGATGCGTCGCGGAGAGCTCGACGTCGTTGATCATCGCGAAGAAGCGGGCGCGCTCCCCCTCGATCACGACGAACTTTCCGACCCGCAGGTCCTCGACGCTCGTGTCGTCGTTCAGACGCATGCGCAGGCCGTCGGAGAGCGAGCCGCGGACGATGACGCCCAGGGGCGCGGCTTCATGCCGCGCCCCGCCGTTTCCCGAATGTCCGTCCGCTTGACTCATCCTGCTCCCGCACAGCCTCCGGTGCTGCGCCATTATAGCGCGCGAGCGGCCGGGCGTCAATGGCGGGCCGCGGAGCCTCGCCGCACCAAGGCGGATACGAGGCGCGCTACGGCGACCTCCGATGCGAGTTGCGCCGTGGGCACGGGTCGGGGTATAATCAACCGTCTTGGACAGGATGGCGGCAACGACCGCGGCCACTTGTCGCGATAGGTTTGCGGGGTGTAGCTCAGTGGTAGAGTGCTCGTCTGGGGGGCGAGTGGTCGCTGGTTCAAGTCCAGTCACCCCGATCGCAATGGGACTAAGGAGCGTCGAAGCGGACAGGCTTCGGCGCTCCTGTTTTGTTAGGCCGCGCGTGTACTGCGGCGCGCTTGATTATCTATTGATCATATGTTATGATTACGTAGTATTGCGTGTTCGATCACTTCCAGACCTGCATCGATAAGGACTTTCCGACCGTGCGTACGATATCGCTCACGCTCAGCATTGCCTCGCTTCTGGTGCTTCCGATCGCCGTAACGACGCTCTGCGCGCCGCTCGGCTCGAACGCCCAGCAGGGAGCAAAGCGTCCCGGCGGCGATGGCAGGACGCCCACGGAGACACACGCCGGGCCAAACCCCGGCGGTGACGTGACCGGTAATCCGGGTAATCCCGGCGCCGCGAAGCCGTCCGATGTCGTTGAGGACCCGCTCAAGATCAATAACGACCCGACCGCGGTCAGCCTGGAAGCGCTGCTGATAACGGCGATCGACGATCCCAACATCAAGATCACGGTCCGGAACATCGGCAAGGACAAGGCGCAGCCGGTCTACGTCGCGGTGCTCGCCGGCCGTCTGCCGCCCGCGCCTGCTCCTCCCGATGCGCCCAAGACCGACGCGAAGGCGGCCACCGTCGCGGCCGCGCCGCCGAAGGACGCGGCGACCGTCGCCTACGAGCGCGCGCTTGCCGTGAAGGACCAGTCCAGGCTAGATAGCCTGACGATCGTCAACCTGATCCAGGTCGACAAGCCTGGCAAGCCGCCGGAGCCGGAGGTGTCCTACGTCTGGCAGGCGGGATTCCTCAATGGCGACAGCGATTTCGACGCCAAGCTCTACTGCCTCAACGTCGCGACATCTCTTAATCTGCTCTTCCCGAACGAGCATGGCAACTGTCCGACGGTGACGCTTACGGACAACGCCTTCTGGCTTCGCGGAACGCAGAGCACCGTCCGCAAAGTCCGCGCTCTCCTGGCGATGCTCGACGCGCCCGCGCCGGAGGTGCGCATGGAGGTCTGGGCAATCCAGTACTCCGGCAGCCAGGCCGACGTGTCCAAACGGATGCTGGAGCTGAACGAGGAGATCGAAGAGGCGCAGCACAAGGCCGAGCTGGCGAAGCAGGCCCTTGCCTACGCGATTCGCCAACTGCCGGACGCGACGTCGATCGACAAGCAGCCGGCGTTCCAGGCGTTACAGGCCGTCGGATTCGACGCAGATACCAAGTCCTCGTCCAACCTCATCGAATCGCTGATCTGCCTCGGAGTTTGCGACCATCACGATAAGGTGCTTGCGACCGCCGCGACCGCGCTCAAAGGACTCCTCACGAGCTACAACGCGGAGTGTGCGAAGCGGCGCAGCGAACGGCTGGGGCAGAAAGAGCCGCCTAAACCGGCGGGCACGGACACCTACGCGCTCACAGGTATGCGGGACGACGACTACTTCCCGGCCCTCAAAGAGCTGCTGACGACCACGGATACCGATTCCGCCCAAGATCGCAGCCACATCGATCAGAAGAGCGTGATGAACTTCACGAAGCGCCTGAAGGCCTACACGGTATTCATCGACGCGCTGGGAATCTACGGGAAGGCTCAGGGCAAGGAGCCGGATGCAACGCTCGAAAAGATAGAGACCGCGCCCGAAGCGCTCAGCCGGGAAAGCCTCATCTTCAATCGACAGATCGAGCGGCTGATCGAGGCGTACGCCTCCGACATGGAGCATATGTTCTTCCAGCCGCTGCTCGACCGCGCGCAGCACTGGGGCTACGGTGGACACGGCGGAGTAGGGCTCGCCGGCAAGACCGACATCGTCGTAAACAGCCGGCTTCACGCCGAGGTTTCGGGCTCGATGGAGGCGTACGCGGAGAGGCAGATTCCGAACACATTGGGCGAGGACTTCTTTGGCCGCGTGGCCGAGCTCAGTAGTTCAACGACCCGCGGCGCCGGCTCGGCCCCTACCGGTGCGGCGCCTCCCGCGGCGGGCGCTGGCGCCGCAAGCCCGGGAACGGCGCCCGCTGCCGCGCCGTCGGGCGGCGCATCCCCTGCCGCATCCCCGGCCGCGGCAAAACCGTTCGCAGGCGCAATCGACCTGGTGCGCGGGCTGCCGAGCGTGGAGAAGGCGCTGGTCCTCGGAGCGCTCCAGCCAACTGCCGAAATCTCCTTCTACAGGATCGCGCCGGGGATCGGATTCCACGTTACGCCGGTCGTCACGCCGGACGGGACGGCCGCAAATCTTAAGCTGGATGCCACGTTCGGCGTCGACACGAACATCGCAAAGGACAGCAGCAAGGACGCGCTGGCTTTTCGCCCGCCGGACGCGGTGAAGGAGCACAAAATCTCCACGGTGGCGAATGTCGGCGGCTTCAACCTGTTCGAGATCTCCTCGTTCAATATGGATTCGATCTATCCGCGGCCGCCGTTCATCACGCCGATCCTTGGCAACCTGCCGCTGCTAGGCCCGATGTTCCGGTTCGAGCGCGGCGCCAATCGGACATTCCACCAGAGCGTCATCCTGGTCAACGCCATGCTCGTCCCGCGGAGTCTTAGCCTGATGGGTTTCTACGGCTCCAACTTCGCGGGCCGTGCGTCGCTGAAGCGCGGAACGACGCGCGATACCGCGTCGGGCCTGATCGATTACGACGCGTTCATCAACGGCAAAAAGCCCTCAAGCGATTAGTCTGCTTGAGGGCGATCCACCTTGCTGCTGGGCGAGGGCGGACTCTGCGCGGACGGGCCGTCGGACCGGTCCACGCCAATGGCGCTAATAGCCGGCCGGCCAGACGGTCTGCCAGATCTCCACGCCGTCCTTCTCGATGCGCCACACGCCGCGATGCGCCTTTTCCGAGGCCTGCGGATCCTCCGTGGTTGCGAGAGACTTGGAGAGTACGAGGGCCTTTGTCCGCGTGCTCTCCTTCCAAAAGGTGGGCTTCATGTCGTCCGGCCCTACCTCGGCCGGCGGTACGGTGAAGCGCACGACCACCCAGTTCGGCCAGCCCGTAACGGTCGACTTATAGACCTGCGCGCATCGAGGCATGCTCTCCATCAGCCACTGCGTCTGCTGTCCTACGCTACTCATAGGCGTCCACCCCAAGCGATCGTCCATTGCGACATCGGTTTCGTCCCCTCTTAGTTGACCTATTGCCTGTAGTTTACCCGCCCGGCCGCCAGAATGCTTCACATGCCGGACGCCATGAGCTGCGCCGCCCCGATTGCGGCATGGATTCCGCCGCTTACGTGCCAGGCGGCGCGCGCCTCAGTCGGTCTTCTGCTCAATCAGCGTGCCGAACCGCTTGCCGATCGCGAGCGCCGGGTCGAGCGGCACGTCCACGGCGACGCAGCCCGCGGGAATTGAGACCGTCGGCGTCGGCCGGATCGTGCGACCATCGAACTGCGGGAGGTACGGCCGCAGCTCCTCCAGCATCTCGGTCGCCATCTCGCGGACCTCTTTCAGCGTACACACCGCGCCCGTCAGCGGGTCGAGGGCCAGTGCGTGGACCAGATGCTCCGGATCGCCGGAAAGAGCGGCTTCGGCGCAGAGTGTCTGGACGATGACGTTCGTCATGCACGCGGCGGCGCACTGCGGGGGAAGCGCCCCGACCACCGTCGGGTGCAGGCCGGTGCCGTCGGCGTAGGTCGGCACCTCGACGCAGCAGCCCTCCGGCAGATTGGTAATGTAGCCGTCATTCCGCACGTTGCCCATGAGCTTGAACGGCACGCCGGTCGTGATCGCCTCCAGGATGTAGGAGCAGTACTCCACGCTGCGACTCTCGATCTTCGTCGACTCGAACTGCAGCGGATCGACGCGCGCGTACTTCTCCGCCATCGCCTTGCCCCACTTGTAGTAGGCGCCGGACTCGCCGCCGAACGCAGGCTCGTCGCAGTACAGGTCGAGGGCGGCCCTGCTCTTTCGGAACCACGGAACGTACTCGGACAGGTGGCCGGTCGATTCGGTCATAAAGTAGCCGAACTGGCGAAATACCTCGCCGCGCACCTTTTCGTTCTTGTAGTACTCCGGCCGCTCGAACTTCTCGCGCAGCTCCGGATAGAGGTCCCTGCCCTTATGCTCCAGCTTGAGGAACCAGTCCATGTGGTTGATGCCGCCGCAGATGAAACGGATTTCGTCCTTCGGAACGCCACAGTAGCCACCGATCAGATCCAGCGTTGTCTGGACGCCGTGGCAGAGGCCGATGAACGGAGCGTTCGATACGCGGCCAAGCGCAAGGCAGTTGGCCGCCATCGGATTCGCATACTGGAGCATAACCGCGCCGGGCTTCGCGACGCGCTCCATATCCCTGGCGATCTCGACGAGCACAGGGATGTGGCGCTGCCCGCGGAAGACGCCACCCGGGCCGAGCGTATCGCCGATGCACTGGTCGACGCCGTATTTCAGCGGTATTTCGTAGTCGACGCCATAGGCGTGGAATCCGCCCACCTGGATCATGACAACCACGAAGTCCGCGTCCTTGATCGCCTCTTCGCGGTCGGTGGTCGCCCAGACGCAGCCAGGCAGACCGTTATCGCGGATCATTCGCTGGCCGAACGCCTCCATTCGGCGAAGCTTCTCCTCGGTGGGGCTCATCAGGGCGAATTCGCTGTCGATGAGAGACGGCGTCGCCATAATATCGGACATCAGGGTCTTGCAGAATACGACGCTTCCGGCGCCGATCATCGCAATCTTGCGGGGCATGGGCCTGCTCCTCGTGATTCACCGTTTCAACAGCACGACTGTGTGGCAGCGCGACCGTGCGCAAGCGTTCATACAGCGGCGGCGCCGGCCCGCCGGCCGTTCCCGCGACGCGCGAAGCGCCTCGCTCACTCGCCGCGCGGGCGGATGCGCCGGCGAGCAGGCCCTATTCGGACGGTCGCTCGCGGCGAACGTTCGCGCCCCCGCGCCCGCCGGTTTCGGGGGCGCAGGGGCGCGGCATCTGCGCAGTGCGGTGGACGCGCCCGCCGCGGCCCGGGCCGTCCGTCCTGCGACCGGCGCGCCAGAGCGGGGCGAACGACCGCCTGCTACAGGTGATAGCCCGATCGGTAGGTCGGCTTGATAATCTCGGCGACCTGCTCCGCGACCTCGCGGCCGTTCTTGACCCTGAGGTTCTTCGCGTCCCACAGGATCTTCTCGCCCTCGCCTTTCCAGGCGGGCCAGACGGCGAGATTGCCGAGCAGAATCGTCTCCGCGAGCGGCCCGGCGTAGTCGGGGAAGTTCGCCACGTTCTTCGTACCGCCGTGGATCGCCTCCATGAAGTCCTCCCAGTGGCCCTTGGACTCGGGATACTGGATGTCCTTCATCTGATCGCCGCCGACGATGTGGCCGCCGCCGCCGTAGTCACCCGGCGTGTAGAGCTTGCCCTTGTCACCGATGATCAACGAGCCGGAGATCGGCACCTCGCCGTTGTCCGGTAGCAGCTCCGCGGGCGCCAGGTCCTTGGGCAGGCGGTTGCCGCCATCGTACCAGTACATGGTCACCGGAGGCCGCGGCTTTCCATCGACAACGGTGGCCGGGAACTCGTAGATGATCTTCGAGCTCTTGGGGTAACTGTCCTTGTTGTGGCCGCTGCACGTCGCAACCACGGAGACCGGATTGCGCAGGTCGAGCGCCATAAATGGCAGGTTGACGGTATGGCAGGCCATATCGCCGAGCGCGCCGGTGCCGAAGTCCCACCAGCCGCGCCACGCGAACGTGTGGTAGTTATCGCCGTACGGCCGCTCCTTGGCCGGGCCGAGCCACACCTGCCAGTCCAGGTAGGGCGGCACGGGCTTCTCAGGCGAGCGGTCGATTCCCTGCGGCCAGATCGGCCGGTTGGTCCAGACGTGGACCTCCTTGACCTGCCCGATCGCGCCGGCGCGGACGCGGTAGGCGTTGCGCCGCATGCTGTTGTCGGCCGTGCCCTGGTTGCCCATCTGCGTCACGGCCTTCATCTTGTGCGCGAGCGCCGCGAGCTGCCGGCACTCGTAGATGCTGTGAGCGAGCGGCTTCTGGGTGTAGCATGCCTTGCCCATGTGGAGCGCAAGGGCCGTGGCCGGGCCGTGGTTATGGTCGGGCACGCTCACGGTTACGGCGTCGATCTGCTTGCCCATCTCGTCGTACATCTTGCGGTAGTCGGTGTACTTCTTCGCGTTCGGATACCGCTCGCCCTTCTTGTTGAGGGTGTTCTGGTCCACGTCGCAGATCGCCACGATATTGCCGAAGTGCGCTGCGTCGTTGGAGTCGCTGTCGCCCTTTCCGCCCACGCCGATGCAGGCGAAGCTCACCTGCTCGTTTGGCGACTTGGGCTTCTCCTGCGCCCGCGCCTCCGTGCCGATCCAAACGCCGAAACCGGTCACCGCGGCCGTGCGCAGAAAGTCGCGGCGGCTGTTCTGCATGCTCATCGTAAGGTAATCCTCCTGGACAGCAGCTGCCGGCGGCGGGAACCATACCCAACTCCAGCGAATCTGCTGATTACCCGATCTATTCGCGGCACCGGCGCTTTCCTCCTTCTTGGCGCGCAAATTGGAGATCGCGGCCGGCTGCCGGCCGAAATCCCTGCGCGGACGGGCGGCCGGCACGCACTCGCGCGCGTTGACCGCGCGGAGCGGCACGCAGCGCCGCCGGCGCCCGTCGCTCGTATCAGGAGTTCTGGGCCGCCGCGTCGAACAGGGAGCGACTGACAGTTTACGGGAGAGCGGTATGATACGTAGCTTGAGCGCAGCCCTGACGGCGCTCGGACTGCTCGCGGCGTTTGCGACTGCGGCGTCGCCCGCCCGGGCGCAGCAGCCGGCCGCGCCCTTTCGCGCCGCGGCGGGCAAGGTGGACATAACGCCGGAACGGCCGGCCTACATCGCGGGTTACGGCCAGAACCGCCGCAGCGCGGGCGCGCACGATCGGCTCTGCGCGCGCTGCCTCGTGCTCGAATCGGGCCGGACGCGCATCGCAATCGTCTCATGCGACCTGATCGGCGTGCCGCGCTACGAGTCCGAGCGGATCCGCGCGCGCGTCAAGTCCGTTCCGCCGGAGCATCTGTTCATCGCGGCGACGCACACGCACTCCGGTCCGGACACGGTCGGCCAGTGGGGACCGGACCTGCGCACGCGCGGCGTCGACGAGGCCTGGATGGAAGAGCTGCGCGAGAAGATCGCGGCGCTCGTGGACGAAACCGCCGGCAGGCTCCGGCCGGCGGACCTGCGCTTCGCCGACGACCCGGACGTGCCCGGCATCTCCAAGAACATCCGCGTTCCGCGCATCCTCGATACCGAGCTAGGCGTGATGCACGTTCGATCGACCGGCGACGGGACGTGCATCGCGACCCTCGTCAACTTCGCCTGCCATCCCGAAGTGCTCAATACACGGCAGATCACCGCGGACTTCCCGCACTGGCTCTACGATACCGTCGAGCCCGCGCTCGGCGGCGTCTGCCTCTACCTCAACGGCGCGCAGGGCGGCATGATCACGGCGGACTACGACGAGGCAAGCGCACCGAAGGGCGAGAACTGGGCCGCGGCGGAGATGCTCGGCAAGCGCCTGGGCGATGCCGTTATCCGCATTGCCCGCGCTGCGAAGCCGGCGGCGCAGACCGCGATCACGACCCAGCGATCAGTATTTCGCGTGCCCTTGGAGAACAGGACGTTCGAGGCGCTCATCAAGCTGAAGGTATTCCAGGGCAACACGCTGGTCAACGGCCAGGTGGAAACGGAGGTCAACCGCATCACGATCGGCCCCGCGGAGTTCCTGACGATACCCGGCGAGGCGCTGCCGAATGTCGGCTTCTACCTCAAGCGGCATATGGCCGGCCAACCGAAGTTCTTGCTCGGATTGACCTGCGACTTTCTCGGCTACATTCTGACGCCGGAGGACTTCGGTCTCAAGCTGTATGCATACGAGTCGTCCGTCTCCGTCGGACCAAAAATGGAGCCGCTCATGGTGCGCAGCCTGCTGGACATGGAGCCAGGCGCGAGCCGCGAGGCTCGGCCACGGGAGCGCGCAGAGTGAGTTTGGCCGTCGAAACCGTCGATCTTGGCAAGGACTACCGAAATCTCACGGCGGTCCGATCCCTGAACCTGGAGATACCGCGCGGCGAAGTGTTCGGCCTCCTCGGCCCCAACGGCGCGGGCAAGACGACGACGATCATGATGCTGCTCGGAAACATCCGCCCGACGCGCGGGCGCGGCTCGCTCCTGGGCCGGCCGATCGGCGACGTGGCTGCTCGGCGGCACGTCGGCTTCCTGCCCGAGAAGTTTCGCTTCCACGACTTCCTGACTGCGAGCGAGTTCCTCCGCCTGCATGGCAAGCTGGCCGGAATGAGCGCCGCGGAGATCGCGAAG
>DATGJU010000191.1:0-6466 GCA_035295045.1 Chthonomonadaceae bacterium | reverse complement strand
CAGATCCCACAGCGAGCGGACGTTCGGGTGGCCGGCCGCCGAGATCAGCTCGGCGACGCGCCTACCGACGGAGAAGGAGTCGTGCGTCTCGAGCACCAGCCCGACGCCGGCCTCCTGGGCGGCGTTCGCGAAGGCGCGAAGGTTGCTCACGGCGGACGCGAACGCCTCGGCGCGCGGGAGGGCCGGGTCCATCGCCCCGCCGAAGATGCGCACGATCGGGCAGCCCAATCCGGCGGCGACTTCGGCGTGGGCGCGCACGTGATCGATATTCCCCTTGGTCACCACGCCGCTGCTGGAGACGCAGCAGACCGCGACGCCGGCGTCCGCGAAGCGCGTGCGCGTCTCGGCGATGTTGGCGATCCTGAACGGCTCCGCGAGCGGAAGGTCCACCACGTCCAGGTAGCCGCGCAGCTCGACGGCGTCGTAGCCGTATTCACCGGCGGCGGCGATGATGCGCTTCAGGTCCCACGCGGGGCAGCCGAGCGTCGAAAAGGCGATTGGGTTGGGCATTCCAGTTCCCTTTGCGTGGATAGTGATCCGAGATCGGTATTCCACGAAGCGCGCGTGCGTTCCTACACGGGCAATGTCCAACACGGTCGTGGAGTATAATGCGATTATGGACAACTCGTTTGCGTGGGGGTAACGCCAATGGCGATGAACGCCGTGTCTCCAGGAAACAGTCGAATCGGCCATTGAGCGCAGGAGCTCTATGAACGGCTGCGTTCCAAAATTGAGACGCCCGAAAACATCGGCAAGCTCATTGTTATGGACGTGGAGACGGGGGACTACGAAATCGACGAAATGGGGATCGAGTCCTCACATCGTTTGCAGTCGCGGCACCCAAATGCCACTCTCTACGCGCTCCGTATCGGATACAAGGCCGTCGAAGCGCTGGGCGGGATGCTTGAACGAACCGAATCATGATGATCGGAATCGTTCGCGACCGCCGGGTTCTTCTGCCCGTGCCGCTTCAATTTGATGGCATGCCGGAAGTGGCCATCGAATTCATCGTGGACACGGGCTTCACCGGTCTGCTCTCGCTCCCCCCTGACGCTATTGCGGCGATGCGGTTGCCGTTCCCTCACATCATTCCGGCGCAATTGGCCGATGGCAGCTTCGTAGATGTTGCGGTCCATAACGCGACTATTTCGTGGATGGGTAAGAAAGTGGAAGCGCGCGTTCTGGCAACGAGCGAGCGTCCACTAATGGGGACGGCCCTTCTCGACCGAACTGATCTGCGCGTTCAATTCCGTGAGGGTGGTCTCGTCACAGTCGCCGACCTGTAACGGAGCGTACATTTCAATCGAATTGCGAAAGAAGTCCTCAACTAATGGGCTCTCCGACGAATGGCCGGGAACCACAGTCAACTCAATCGTCTCATCACCACGGAGCCAGGGCCCGAGCAGGCGACGGAACACGGAATGGAGGGTAGTGAGTTGGCGTCCGCTCGCTCGACCATTTTAGCCGATGCAACCGTGGATCAGAGCGGCGCTCTGCATCTAGTCGTCCCGCGTCGGCGCTTACGCCGCGCACGCGCGTACATCAGGTTGGCTGTTCCAGAGCGTGAAGAGCGCGGGCAATCCTGAAAACGGGCGGCCCGTGAAGACCGTAGTGGCATCGCCGTCCCGTCGTCCCGCTGCCCATTGCGCTGCGCGGCCGGCGCGGCGGCCACAGGAGGGAATCGGCTGTCTCAAGAGGAATGAACCCCGGTGCGCCGCGCCGCGCCGTTGCAGCGACCTCCCAGCATAGGACCAGCCGTCTTGAGAACCCTCTACGTCATCGACGCCTTCGCGCAGATCTTTCGCGCCTACTTTGCCATTCGCGGCGGCATGAACAGCCCCGTCACCGGGGAGCCGACTCACGCCGTCTTCGGCATGACCGGCATGTTCTTCAAGCTGCTCAACCAGTACCGGCCGGAGTTTGTCGCGGTCGCGCTGGATGCGCCCGGCAAGACGTTCCGCGACGAGATGTACGCCGAATACAAGGCGACGCGCAACGCCACGCCGGACGACCTGATTTCACAGATTCCGCGCGTGTTCGAGCTGATCAAGCATCTCAACATCCCGATAATCTCCAAGCCGGGGCTCGAGGCGGACGACGTGATGGCGATCATGACCTGCCAGGTGATCGCCGACCCGGCGTGCCGCGACGTCCAGGTCCGCCTGGTCTCGAAGGACAAGGACCTCGAACAGCTCCTTAACGAGCGCGTGGCGATGTTCGACATCCACACGGACGCGACGCTGGACGTGCCGGGCCTGCTTGCGGCGAAGGGTATCGGACCGGAGCAGGTGACGGACTATCTCGCGCTGATCGGCGACAGCGTGGACAACGTGCCCGGCGTGGAGGGGATCGGGCCGAAGACCGCTACGCAGCTCCTTCAGCAGTACGGCACGATCGACGGCATCTATGCGCACATCGAGGAGATCAAGGGCAAGCGGCGCGAAAACCTGGAGAAGGCGCGCGGCCACATCGAGCTCTCGCGGAAGCTGGTCACGCTGGAGTGCTCGGGCGACATCGGCTTCACGCTGGAGGATGCGCGCGTGAGGCCGATCAACCTGCCCGGCATCCTCGAGTTCTTTCAGCAGCTTGGATTCAACCGGTTCCAGGAGGAGGCGAAGCGACTGGCGGCCTATTCGCCGGCGCCGCGCCCGGCCGCTCCAACGACCGGGCAGGGCTCGCTCTTTGCGGAGAGCGCGGCGGAGTCCACGCCGGACGAGGCCGCGGGCGCCGTGCCCCGGGAGCGGGCGGCGGCCGGCGCCTACCGCTCCATTACCTCCTGCGAGGCGCTGGCCGAGCTGGTCGAAACGCTGAAATCCCAGCCGATGGTGAGTGTCGATACCGAGACGACCGGCCTGGAGCGGGACGCGGCGATCGTCGGCATCAGCCTGGCCTGGGAGCCGGGCGCCGGCGTGTACGTGCCGATTCTCTCGCCGGAGACGGAGGCCCATCTGGATGAGGCGACCATCCTGAACGCGCTGAGGCCGCTGCTGGAGGATCCGGCGCTGCCGAAGTGCGGCCACAACGTTAAGTTCGATGCCGGCGTCTTCCTCCGGCACGGCGTCCACCTGCGCGGCGTCCAGTTCGACTCGATGCTTGCGGCCACGCTGCTCGACCCGTCGCGCGGCTCCGCCAAGCTGGACAACCTTGCGCTCTCGCTGCTGAACTACGAGATGGTGCCGATCTCCGAGCTGATCGGCGGAAAGGGCGATCCGGAGCAGCGGTCGATGGCCTCCGTTCCGGTCGAGCAGATGACTCTCTACGCGGCGGAGGACGCGGACATCGCGCTCCGCCTCCACCACGCGCTCCTGCCGATGCTCAAGGAGCAGGGCATGGCGGAGCTGCTCTGCACCGTCGAGGCGCCGCTCGCCGCCGTGATCGCCGAGATGGAGGCCAACGGCATCCTGTGCGATCCCGAAGAGCTGCTGCGGCAGGGCAAGGCGCTCGGAAACCGCGTCGAGGCGCTCCGGATCGACATCCGCGAGGCGGCCGGCTTCGACTTCGACCTGAACTCCACCAAGCAGCTCGCGGAGGCTCTGTTCGACCGGCTCGGCTTCAAGGCCGGAAAGAAGACAAAGACGGGCCGCTCAACGGACGTCGAGGTGCTGGAGAAGCTCGCGCTGGACGAGGACCGGGCCCTTCCGCACACGGCGGTGCCGCGCCTGATCCTGGAGTACCGCCAGCTGCAAAAGCTTATCAGCACCTACCTGGGCAATCTCCGATCGGCGATCGACCCGAAGGACGGGCGCATCCACTCCACCTTTCACCAGCTCGTCACCGCGACGGGCCGGCTGGCCTCGCACAACCCGAACCTGCAGAACATACCGGTGCGCAGCGAGATCGGGCGCGAAATCCGCAAGGCCTTTTTCGCGGCGCCGGGCTGCTGCCTGATCTGCGCGGACTACTCGCAGATCGAGCTGCGTATTCTTGCGCACCTTTCGGGCGATGCGGCCCTGATATCCGCCTTCGAGAAGGACCTCGATATCCACGCCGCCGTCGCCTCCGAGGTGTTCGGCGTGCCGCTGGAGGAGGTGACTCGCGAGCAGCGCAACCGGGCCAAGACGATCAACTTCGGCATCATCTACGGCGTCACCGCCTTCGGCCTGGCGCGCCGCGTGGAGGGGCTGGACCGCGAGGGCGCCGCGAAGCTGATCGCGGACTACAAGGCGCGCTACGCCGGCATCGATGCCTTCTTGAACGCCTGCATCTCCCAGGCGATGTCGGACGGCTACGTGACGACGATCATGGGCCGTCGCCGCTCCATACCCGAAATCCACGGCAACAACGCCCAGATTCGCGCGCTGGGCGAGCGGCTGGCGATCAACTCCGTGGTGCAGGGCAGCGCCGCGGACCTGATCAAAATGGCGATGGTGAACGTGCAGAACCGCATCGCCCGCGAGGACCGACCGGTGCAGATGCTGCTGCAGATCCACGATGAGCTGATCTTCGAGACGTCGGAGGAGGGCGCGGAGGAGCAGGCGGCCGTCATCCGCGGGGTGATGGAGACCGCGATGGAGCTGCGGGTGCCGCTGCGCGTCGAGTCCGGCGTCGGCTCCAACTGGCGGGACGCGAAGTAGCGCGGAGCGGTCATGGCAGCCGGCAGCTTCCAGGACCGCTCGCATGCGCGATCCCACACGGGTCAGTAGTCGACGCCGCGCACGTAGCGGGAGACCGGCACCTCGCTGAAGTTCTGCGGGTCCGAGTGGACCAGGGCGTCGGCGAGGTTCGCGTTCAGGGTTCCGTGCGCGCCGGTCGGATTGTGCTCCACCACGTTGCGGTCCAAGATATGGTTGATGAAGCCGGCGGTGGAGCGGTCCATTGCGTCCCGCGAGGCGCGCGCGTTGGCCATCGAGCTCGCGAAGCGGCGCTCGCTCGCCTCGTTGTAGGCCGCCCTGTTTGTCGCCATCCAGCGGGCGCTGTCTTCGTTCATCTGCGCGATGTTGCGGTTAGTCTGGTCCGTCAGCGCCTTCATATCCAGGCGAACCGACCTTTGCATCGCGAAGAGCGCCGGAAAGTCCTTCGCCGCGTTCTTCACCGGCGCGGCAAGGATCGTCACGCCGATCGACCAGAATCCCTCCGCGGTCGGCGGCCGCCCGGCGAGAAGCGCGCCGGTGAACGCGAACTGCTCTCCCTTTATCGTCATCGTGCCGGAGACCATCTTGCCTGATGCGGGGGGCGACATTCCCTTCATCGGCGCCTCGCGCTCGACCTGCGGGCTCAGGTCGGGTGTTCCACGCTGCTGCGAGAGCGCGGTTATGTATTTCTTCCAGGCGGCCACCGGGTCCGGATCGTATTCGATGAACAGTTGGCCCGGGATCGGAGGCAGGTCCTCCTTCCCGATATTGTGCGCCAACTGCTTTTGCGTCTTGTAGCTGGTGCCGCGCGGATCGAGCATGTTGTCGCTGGCCATCAGGGTCATATACGAGCCGTCTTCGCCGGTGGCGAAGCAGGTGCCGCCGGGCAGGAGGGTCGGCTTGTAACCGGCGGCAATTCCGATCTTGCCGACCCCGCCAGGGTACGGCGTGGTCGTTAGCGCCACTTTGCTGGATGCCGCCGCAAGCTTGTCGAAGTCGATCTTCGGGCCGCTGCTTGCCGGGCGGGAGCGCTCGATGGCGGCCTGCGCCATCTCATGAACGTGGCCCATCATCGGCGACAGCGACGCTTTCAGATGGTCCGGCGCGTCGAAGACGACGGCGAAATGGGAGTTGCCGGCCGGGTCGTAGCTCGCGGCAATAAAGCCCGCCACCGGACTGCCGTGCAGTGAGGCGTTGAACACCGAGATTGTGACGTGCTCATCTTTGCTGCTGACGACGCTCAGCAGCTTCGGCGTGGCATCGAAGTAGCCGCGCAGCTTGCCCAGGCCGGAGCGGAACGTGTCCGGTCCGGAGGGCGCGTCGCGCAGCGGCAGGAAGAGAATGCGTCCGCCACCCGCCTCGTCCACGACTCTGAGGCCGGCCACGGCGGGGCCGGCGGGCAGGCCGGCGTCCGCGGCGGGCAGTGAGCCTGCGGAGGAGAGCGCGAAGGTGTGCTCAATCTGCTTGAACGCATCCTTGAGATTGAGGAAGTCGCGGGTCGGCGCAGCCATGATCAGCATGTAGGCGTCGTCGCCAAAGGGCGCCGCGACGATGCGCAGCGTCGACTCCACGCCCTTCGGATTCACGCCCGAGAGAAACAGGTAGATGCCGTCGCTCCCGGCCAGTTTCGCCGATCCGCGCTCATCCTGTTTGAACTGCGTCCACTGCTCGCCGATCTGATCGACGACCCGCTTGACCAGGAGCTCGTCCTTGCCGCCGCCGGCGACCCTGACGAGTCGCACGTAGGCGTCGCCGCGAGCGACGATCGTTCCGCCGTCGCCGAGGGACGTCGCCGACCAGCCGGCCGGAACCTCGAACGTGTAGGGAGCGGACGCCTTCCGAGCCTGCGCCGCGACCGCCGTGCGGGCAGTGGCGGACGCCAGCCCTGCGACCAG
>DATGJU010000190.1:0-7778 GCA_035295045.1 Chthonomonadaceae bacterium | reverse complement strand
CCTGCCGCTTATCGCGGCCCTTACGCTTGGCGGCGTGCCGCTGGTGCTCGGCCTCATGAAGAAGCTGGTCCGTCGCGAATTCGGCTCGGACCTGCTCGCCGGCATCAGCATCGTCACGTCGGCGGCGCTCCACGAGTATCTTGCCGGCGCGATCGTCGTTCTCATGCTCTCGGGTGGGGAGGCGCTGGAATCTTACGCGGCCCGCGGGGCTTCGTCCGTGCTGGGCGCGCTGGCGAATCGGATGCCTACCACCGCCAACATGCGGAGGGACGGCGAGGTTGTCGAGGTTGCCCTGGCCGCCGTGGAGGTGGGCGATACGGTTGTGGTGTTGCCGCATCAGTTGTGCCCGGTAGACGGCACGGTGATAGCGGGACACGGCTCGATGGACGAGTCGTACCTTACCGGCGAACCGTACCAGATTTCGAAGGCGCCAGGGACGGCGGTCCTGTCCGGGGCTGTCAACGGAGAATCGGCGCTCGAAGTGCGATGCGAGCGCCGCGCAACCGACTCGCGCTACGCCAAGATCATGCGCGTCATGCGCGACTCGGAGCAGCAACGCCCTCGTCTCCGGAGGCTTGGCGATCGGCTGGGCGCATGGTACACACCTGCGGCAGTATTGATCGGCCTTGGGGCATGGGCAGTTACCGGCGATCGGCTCCGCTTCCTGGCGGTGATCGTCGTGGCGACGCCTTGCCCGCTCCTCATCGCGATACCGACGGCGATTATCGGCTCGATCGCCCTGGCAGCGCGCATGGGCATCATCATAAAGGATCCTGCGGTCCTGGAGGCCGTAAGCACGTGCCGCACCGCCATATTCGATAAGACCGGCACGCTGACGTATGGCCGGCCCAAGCTGACCGAGATTGTCTTGGCACAAGGGTTCGACCGCTTGCGGGTCCTGGCGCTTGTCGCCGGGCTGGAGCGGTACTCAAAGCACCCGCTGTCCGGCGCTATCGCAGAAGCAGCGGCCGCAGAGAGCGTCCCGCTCGGGGAGGCCTTCGAGGTGACGGAGGCCGCGGGAAAGGGCCTGCTGGGAAGGATCGCCGGCCATCTCGTTACCGTTACGGGCAGAACGCAGCTTGGCAAAGAAACGCCGAAAGTTGCGGCGCAGCTGCCCTCGGCGTCGCCTGGAATGGAGTGTGTCGTCCTGGTCGATGGGGAGTACGCGGCGCTGTTCCGATTCCGAGACGAGCCCAGGCCGGAGGGCGCGCGCTTCATCCGCCACCTCGATCCGAGGCACGGTGTTCGGCGCGTAATGCTCGTGTCCGCGGATCGCGAGGAGGAGGTCGCGTATCTGGCGGACCGCGTCGGCATACCCGTGGTCTTTTCCGGCCAGAGTCCGGAAGACAAGCTGGCGTTGGTACGCATCGAGACCGCGAAGGCGCCCACGATTTTTCTGGGCGACGGGATAAATGACGCCCCGGCTTTGACCGCGGCGACCGTCGGCATTGCATTCGGGAACAACAGCGAGATCACAGGTGAGGCGGCCGACGCGGTTATCCTTGACAGCTCGCTGGAGAAGGTGGACGTGCTCTTCCATGTCGGCCGGCGCATGCGCAGTATTGCGCTGCAGAGCGCAATCGGAGGGATGGCGCTGGGCCTCGTCGGAATGGCCCTGGCCGCGTCCGGGCGCATGTCGCCTGTGGCCGGAGCAGTCAGCCAGGAAGCAATCGACGTGCTGGCCGTGCTCAATGCACTGCGCGCCGTAATTCCACCCGCCGTATTAGCCGACTATTAGACACGGCGGGAGAAGCGCCGGAGCGCTCACGCCCGGATTGCGACTTTGATCCCTCGGTCGCGGCGCTCGCCGAACAGGCCGCATACCCCGTTTTTGTCCTCGCCCCGTTCGGCGCCGCTCGGATCGGCCAAACAGCGGATGCGTGCTGCGTACGCGATGGTTAGAATGGAGACGTGGGCGCCGCCGGTCGCCCGGAAGCGACCCGCGACGTGCCAGGCCGCGGCCAGCCGCGGCCTGGCACGCCGATCAAGGCCACTCTCAGCGGCTCGGCCGTTACCCCACTGAAAATGACCGCTCGTCCGATGGCCGTTGCCGCCCGTCAGGAGGGAATTCGATGTTTCGCAAACTGCTCGTATGCGCAGACGGTTCGGACGAGTCGGATGCGGCTGTCCAGTGTGCGGCGCACCTGGCGCGGCGAGCGGAGGCCAGCGTGGACGTCGTGCACGTCGTCGACCTCCTCGCCGCGTCCGGCGTGGGCGCATACGCTCCCGAAGCCTGTATTTCCGAGGAGATCGTGCTCCAGTATAGCGAAGAGGCTCAACAGGCGATCCTGCGCCGCGCCGCCGCGGTCCTGAAGGCGTCGGGCATCTCCTATCGGCTGCACGCGGAGCTCGGCCAGCCGGTGGACCGCATTGAGCGCACGGCCGAACGAGCAAGCTCCGACCTGATCGTGATCGGGAGCCGCGGTATGAGCGGGTGGCCGGCGCTGCTGCTTGGCAGCGTGTCTGAGGGAGTGGCGCGCCACGCGCCCTGCCCGGTGCTCGTCGTGCGCGGTCAGCCATGGGGCTTCCACCGCTTCGTGCTGGCCGTGGACGGATCCGAGGGGTCGAGGCGGGCGGCGCGGGCAGGACTGGCGATGGCAAAGGGGTGCAGCGCGCAGGTTAGCGTTTTGAATATCGTGCCGGTGAACAAGACCGTACCGCAGGCAACCACGGAGGAGATTATGCCGGACACGGATGCCGTTCGCGTTCAGAACAGCATCCGGTGCGAGATCGATGAGCTAGCGAGGCAGGTTCGCATTGACTGCCGATTCATCCAGGATGTTGGCCATCCTGCAGAGCGGCTGATCGACTATTCGGAGAAGCATCGCGCCGATCTGATTGTCGTTGGCAGCCGCGGGCTGGGCGGATTCCAGCGGATGCTGCTGGGCAGCGTCTCCTCTAGCGTCCTTCACCATGCGCGCTGCTCCGTGCTGGTGGCGCGATAGGGGTCGGGTGCGGCGCTTGGAGTCGTCAGGCGCGCGAGCACCTCTCGGCGCCAATGGCGCAGCCTGGACACCGCGATGTATCGGACGCGGTACCGTGCATGCGAAGCCCGATGTGCGCTTCGGCGTTGAGCGCGCCAACCAGTCGGTGTAAGGCCTGGCCAATGGCATCGCCATCCACCGCGGCGACGGTCAGCATGCTGCCGTTGTCCAGCTCCGTACCGGCCTCCAACTCGGCGACCGGACCGGTCTGTTCCAGCTCCTCGATCACGGCCTCATGGACGTCACAATCCGCTCGTACCAATGTCGGCAGCATGTTTCCCTCCGTGTATCCCAAGCGACAAACCAGCGCAGCGGGACGCCGTGGTCCCGGATCCGCGCATCTGGAACAGCGAGCACATTCGCGCTTAGCTACCGTTATTCTAGCGAAGGAACAGACCGCCGACATCCGCAAAACGGCGGATTAAGACCGGCCGCCGCTTCTGCACCTGTTTCTTTCGCAGGGTTCGGACGGTCATCGTCGCCCGGGCCGCGAACATGGTGCAAGAATTGCGGTATCCAAAGGGGAGGATGTTCGCGGTCCTTCATTAAGCTATGTCCAATGGCGGGCGCAGACCTGCCGGTTCAAACGCGCACCCGACGCCGCGCGGGTCGCGTCGAGATGTGAGGCGGATGACCCGATGAGAGCCATGGTGTTGAGACAGCCGGCGATGGCCGAGACATCGCCGCTCATCCTGAGTGACATCCCCGTGCCGGAGCCGCAGGCGGGCGAGGTTCTGGTCCGCGTCGAGGTGTGCGGCGTCTGCCGCACGGACCTTCACGTGGCCGAGGGCGATCTGCCACCGATACGGTCCGAGATCGTGCCGGGCCACGAGGTGGTCGGCTTGGTGGAGAAGTCTGGCCCGGAGGCGCGCGGGTTCCGCGTGGGGGATCGGATAGGAGTCGCGTGGCTGCACCGGACGTGCGGCGTATGCGCCTACTGCGTTCGCGGCGACGAGAACCTGTGCGTGGCGCCGCAGTTTACGGGCTACACCGTGAACGGCGGCTTTGCAGAATTCATGACCGCGGACGAGGCGTTCGTCTATCCCATTCCGGAGGGCGTTGCATCGACGGAGGCCGCGCCGTTCCTGTGCGCTGGAATCATCGGCTATCGCGCGCTGCGCCGCAGCGATGTGCAGCCGGGCCAGCCGATCGGGCTGTACGGCTTCGGCGCTTCCGCGCATATCGTTATTCAGATAGCAAGATATTGGGGCTGCCCAGTCTACGTATTCTCACGCGGGGACCGGCATCAGGCGCTGGCGCGAGAGATGGGAGCCATTTGGGTCGGCCCGGCCGACGCGCGACCGCCCGTCAAGCTGCGCGCCGGAATCCTGTTCGCGCCGGCCGGGGAACTCGTGCCCGTGGCGCTCGACGCGCTGGACCGCGGCGGCACGCTGGCTCTGGCCGGCATCTACATGACGCCGATACCCGAAATGGACTACGCGCGGTACCTGTTCGAGGAGCGAAATCTCCGAAGCGTCACGGCGAACACGCGCCGCGACGGCCGCGAGCTGATTCAGCTCGCGGCCCAGGTTCCGCTCCGTACGCGCACCGAGGAGTTTCCGCTGGAGGAGGCCAACGCCGCCCTCCAGAAGCTGAAGGGAGACGGGATAAACGGCGCCGCCGTCCTCAGAGTCGCCGCCAACCGATCGTGACGGTTCGGCGGTTCCGTATTGCGCGGCTTGCGCCCATCCGGCACGTCCCCGTGCGTATGGGTGAACGATGTCCGCGCTGCGGCTCCGGAACGGCGGATTGCGCACGCTGAACGGCGATTGAGGCCCTTCGATTCGCGGAACAGGGTCGGGCCGGGCAGCCGTCGCAGGCTGGAAGGAAGTCTGGCGGCGCCAGGATACGCCGATTGGCGGATGCGCGGCCGCGCGTGGACGGGCTAAAATGGAATTCGCGAACGATACGAACCTTAAAGCCGCGGAGCGGCCGTCGCGGAGAGCGGCTGCCTTCGCCGGACCGCCGCATGCGCCGGCGCGCGGCTCACGAAAGGGCCGGTGTGCGAGAGGAACTCGATGGATGCAGTAACCTGGGGCCGATTTCAGTTCGGATTTACCGCGACGTTCCACTATCTCTTTCCGCAATTGACGATGGGGCTCGCGCTCATCATCCTCCTCTTCAAGACCTGTGCGATAGTCAGGAAGGACCCGCGATACGACACCGCCGCACGCTTCTGGGCGCGCATCTTCGGTATCAATTTCGCCGTTGGCGTCGTCACCGGCATTCCAATGGAGTTCCAGTTCGGCACCAATTGGGCGCAGTTCTCTAACTTCTCGGGCGGCGTGATCGGCCTGACGCTCGCGATGGAGGGCATGTTCGCATTCTTCGCCGAGTCCGCGTTTCTGGGCCTGTTTCTCTTCGGCGAGACGCGCCTCGGCCCGCGTGCGCACCTTGTCACCGCGTTCATGATGTTCCTCGGCTCGTGGCTCTCCGGATACTTCATCATAACTACCAACGCGTTCATGCAGCATCCGATGGGATATGCGGTAGGGCGAGAGGGCAGTCTTCAGCTCGCCGACGTCGGGCGCTATCTGACCAATCCCTGGGCGCTCTGGCAGTATGCGCACACGATGAGCGCCTCCGTGGTGACCGCCGCATTCGTCGTCGCAAGCGTCGGCGCGTTCTACACGCTCAATCGAAGAAGCGAGGAGCAAGCGAGGATCTATGTCAAGGTCGGCGCGCTCGTCGGCCTGGCCGCATGCCTGTTGCAGCTTTTCCCGACCGGCGACCGGCACGGTAAGCTGATGGCGCGGTACCAGCCTGCGGCGCTCGCCGCGATGGAGGCGAAGTTTCACACGGGGTCGCGCGCCGATCTCGCCATTATCGGCCAGCCGGACATGCGGCGCCGCCGACTGGAAAACCCGATCCTGGTTCCGGGAGTGCTGAGCTACCTTGCCTATGGCTCTTTCGGCGCTGAAGTCAAGGGGCTGGATGCCTATCCGGCGGACCAGCGGCCGGACAACGTGGAGCTGCTCTACTACGCCTATCACATCATGGTCGGGCTGGGAACGCTGCTCATCGGCGTCATGAGCGTTGCAGCAGCGCTCGCGCTCGCAAACCGGCTTCACAAGTCGCGGGCGATGCTCTGGATACTGATGCTCGGTTTCCCGTTCCCGTACATTGCAACCACCGCGGGCTGGTTGACCGCCGAGATCGGCAGGCAGCCGTGGCTCATCTACGGCCTCCAGCGGACGGTTCACGGCGCTTCGCCCCTCGTCAGCGGCGGAAGCATCGCCTTCTCGACGATCGGTTTCATGGGAATGTATCTGGTATTGGGCCTTCTCTTCCTCTATCTCATCATGCGCGAGATCGGCCACGGCCCTGACTACGTAGGGCCCGAGAAAGCGGCGCCGACCGGCATGGATGGAGATCGTCCGGCCGCGGAGCCGCGTGGCGCGGGAGCCGCAGCCGACCGTTCCGGAGGAGCAGCGTAATGGCGACGGCCTGGTTTGTGCTGATCTCCGCGATGCTCGCGACCTACGTGGTGCTGGACGGGTTCGACTTCGGCGCGGGCATTCTGCACCTGCTCGTGGCGAAGACGGACGAGGAGCGCCGGACGGTGCTGGCCGCCATCGGCCCGGTCTGGGACGGGAACGAGGTCTGGCTGGTGGCGTCTGGCGGCATTCTCGTCTACGCCTTTCCGCGCGCCTACTCCGCCGGTTTGAGTGGCTTCTACATGCCCTTGATGATGGTGCTCTGGCTGCTGATGCTGCGGGGGATCTCGATCGAATTCCGGTCGCACCAGGAGAATCCGCTGTGGCGCAGCTTCTGGGACGCGACGTTCGCGCTCTCCTCGGTGCTTCTGGCGATCGTGTTCGGCGCGGCACTGGGCAACGTGATACGCGGCGTGCCCATCGAGGCCTCCGGCTTCTTTAGCGGGCCGCTGTTCACCAACTTCCTGCCGGGGCCGCATCCGGGCGTCCTGGACTGGTACACCGTCCTGGTCGGCGTATTCACGCTCCTCGTTCTCGGCGGCCACGGCGCGCTCTATCTCGTCTATAAGACGGCAGGTACGGTGCGCGACCGAACCCGAGCCTGGGCGAGTGGCCTCTGGTCCGTTGCGCTCGTCGTGGCGATCCCGACTACGGCTGCCACCGCGGCGATCCGGCCCGAACTGTACCGCAACCTCCTGGCGCGCCCATGGACCTGGGCGCTGGCGGCCGCGGTAGCGGCATCGATTGCAGGGCTGTGGATCGCGCACATGCGGAAGAGGGAGCTTGCGGCGTTCCTATGCTCGGCCGCCTTTCTAGTTTCGATTCTCGGGGCCACCGCGGCCGGCCTCTATCCTGACCTCCTCACGTCCACTCTCGATCCCGCGTATAGCCTGGACATCGCGAATGCGCAGGCGGGCGGCATCGGCCTGCGCGTCGGCTTCTACTGGTGGAGCGTCGCGGTACTCCTGGCGATCGGATACTTCACGTACCTCTTCCGATCCTTTCGTGGCAAAGTATCGCCGCAGACGCACGGTCACTACTGACGGCTGGGGAGCTCGCCGCACTCCCGGCCGAAGCCGACAGCGATCCCTGGCGCATCATCAATCGGAGTCGATCCGCGGCTCGTACCGCGCGTCACCCCCGCAAGGCCCGGCTGCGCTCCCCGCCGCATCGTCGATCGGAGCGAACTGGCGGGCCTGTACACCGTGCGGTCGCGGCCATGCCGGTCAGCGGAGCAGCAGGCCCTCGATCACGCCGCCCGCGGCGCCCGCGGCGATCAGCCACGTGGCGTTTACTCGATACCGCAGCAGCGCGGTGAGGCTGCCCGCCGCCAGCGCGACCGTGAGCCAATCGACAA
>DATGJU010000189.1:0-11709 GCA_035295045.1 Chthonomonadaceae bacterium | reverse complement strand
GTTGCGCGCCTCGGCGGCGACGAGTTCACGCTTCTGCTCGAGGGTCTGGCAGGTCTGGAGGAGGCCGTCGAGACCGCCAGGCACATTCTGACATTTTTTCGGCAGCCGGTCGCAATCGGAGGCCGTGAGGTTTTCGTGTCGGCAAGCATCGGGGTAGCGTTCGCTTGTGGCGACAGCCATCAGGCCGGCGATCTGCTGCGGGATGCCGACACCGCCATGTACCGCGCCAAATCCGACGGCAAGTCGGGCTACGCGGTGTTCGCATCCAATATGAACGCCGACGTCGTCGACCGGATGGAGGTCGAGACTGGTCTGCGCTTCGCGCTCGAGCGGGACGAGCTGCGCGTGTACTATCAGCCGCTCATCGACCTGCAGAGTGGCGGAATGACCGGCGTGGAGGCGCTGCTGCGCTGGGAGCATCCCACCAACGGCCTGACCGCGCCCGGAAAGTTCATTCCGATCGCCGAGGAGACCGGTCTCATCGTTCCAATCGGCTACTGGGTCCTGGAGGAGGCCTGCAGGCAGATGCAGGAGTGGAAAGCCGCCTACCCTGAGTACGGACCGCTGTCTGTGAGCGTCAACCTCTCGGGCAAGCAGCTTCAGCGCCCGGACGTTGTCGAGCGCGTTGCCGAGGTGATCGAGAAAACGCGGATCGCTCCGGCGGACCTTAAGATCGAGATCACCGAGTCGGTCATGATGGGCGACGTCGCCGATACGGTCTCGAAGCTCCACGCGCTCAAGGCGCTCGGCGTAAAGTTGGCGATGGACGATTTCGGCACGGGCTACTCCTCGATGGCGAGCCTCAGCACCTTCCCGCTCGACACGGTTAAGATCGATCGCGCCTTCGTAAAGCGGCTGACGGAGAATCACGAGTCCAGCTCCGTCGTCTCCGCGATCATCATGCTCTCCAAAGCGCTGCAGCTGGATGTGACCGGCGAGGGGATCGAAACACCGGAGCAGCTCGTCCAGCTCCAGGGACTGGGCTGCCAGATCGGCCAGGGTTACTTCTTCGACAGGCCGCTCACTCCGGACGCACTGGACAAGGTGATTGCCGCCGGCCCGAACCAGTTTGCCATCCAGCGCGCCGAGCCGGACAACGCGATCATCGAACGGTACCTTCAGGCGGCGTGACGCGGTTCCCGCTTGCGTCGGTCTTATCTTCCAGCCTCCGCCAGAGCTCCTTATAGGCGTCTTCGTCGAATTGACAGCCGCGCGACTCCACGGGTAGAATTCACCACCCCAACGCATAAGGAACTCCAGCATGGCATTGACCGAAATCGGGACCGAGATAGGGGCCGGGCCGCCCTTCGTCTCTACCGCTTCGCGCTTCGAGAGGCTGCGCGAATCGGACCCCGAAGTTTACGATCTGACGGTGCGCGAGACGCGGCGCCAGATCGACCTCGTGCGCCTGATCCCGTCCGAGAACTACACGACTGCGGCCGTGCTCCAGGCAATGGCCACCGTTTTCTGCAACAAGTATTCGGAGGGCTATCCCGGCAAGCGCTACTATGAGGGCAACGAAATCGTCGATGAGGTCGAGGAGCTCGCCCCCAGCCGCGCCAGGGCGCTGTTCGGCGCGGACCATGCCAACGTGCAGCCCTACAGCGGCTCGCCGGCAAACCTTGCCACCTACTTCGCACTCATGAAGCCCGGCGAGAAGGTGATGGGTATGCACCTGCAGAGCGGCGGCCATCTGACGCACGGCTACTCGCTCAACTTCAGCGGGGTCTACTACAAATCCGCGCCCTACGGCTATCATGTCGAGCAGGGCGTAACGGGCATGGACCCGGATACGCACATGCTGGACTACGACGCGCTGCTGGCCCTGGCGAAGCGCGAGCGGCCGCAGGTCATCTTCGCCGGCGGCACCGCCTATCCGCGCTTCTGGGATTTCGCGCGATTCGCGCAGATCGCGGCCGAAGTCGGGGCCTACCTCGTGGCGGATATCGCCCACATCAACGCGCTCATCATCGGCAAGGTGCATCCCGATCCGGTGCCGTACGCGGACGTCGTTACGTCGACGAGCCACAAGGCGATCCGCGGGCCGCGCGGCGGCTTCATCCTCTGCAAGGACCGGCCGATGCGGGACGATCCGGCGCAGCGCCTTCCCGACCGGATCGACAAGGCGATCATCCCGGCGCTCCAGGGCGGCCCGCACAACAACACCATCGCCGCGCTTGCCGTCTGCTTTCACGAGGCGATGACGGAGGATTTCCGCCGCTATGCGGTCCAGATCGTCGCGAACGCGAAGGCGCTGGCCGAGGCGCTGAGCGAGCGCGGCTTCAGCCTGGTGACCGGCGGCACGGACAACCACCTGATACTCATCGATGTGATGCGATCGCGCAGAATCCCCGGCAAGCCTTACGCGCGGGCGCTTTACCAGGCGGGACTCGAGGCGAACTTCAACACCGTCCCCAACGATCCGCGCAAGCCGTTCTCGCCGTCCGGCCTGCGCATCGGAACGCCCGCCGTGACGACGCGCGGCTTCCGCGAGCCGCAAATGCTCCAGATCGCGGACTGGATGGATCGCGTCGCGGCGGCGTGCACGCGCGATGGCAAGGAGTACCGTTTCGACGAGGCCGCGCTTCGCAAGATCCGATGCGAGGTCCACGATCTCTGCACCTCCGGCGAGTTTCCCGTGCCGGGCATCGAAGTCTGATGAATGTGCGACGTTCGCACTCCATCCGGCGATCGACCGCCGTGGGGAGATTGCTATGTGGCACGCCGGTACGCTGCCAGCGCGGCGGTGATGTCCGATCGCCGCACTGGCTCTTTCGCGTTTGCCCAATTCTCGTCGCCCTCTGCATCTTGCTCGCGCTTCCGGGCTGCTCTGCGCCTCCGGACAAGCGCACGAAGCTCGTGGTGTGGGGGCTGCAAAGCGGGGAAGAGTCCAAGGGGCTGGACGCGCGTATCGCCGCGTTCGAGCAGATGCACCCGGACATCCGCGTGAGCGTCCTCTCAATGGGCGCCGGCACGATGAACCCTCAGAAGCTGATGACAGCGATCGTCGGCAACGTGCCGCCGGACGTGATCCATCAGGACCGGTTCACGATCGGGGACTGGGCCGCGCGAGACACCTTCCGGCCGCTCGACGACTTTATCTCCCGCGATCGAGACCGGCAGTACGGCGTGCGCGAGGAAGACTATTATTCGGCCTGCTGGAAAGAGGCGAACTACACCGATCCAATCAACGGCCGCCACGGCATCTTCGCCGTCCCGTACGGCACCGACGACCGTCTCCTATTCTATAACAAGAAGCTATTCCGCGACGCCGGCATTGTGGACGCGAAGGGCGATCCGCGCCCGCCGCAGACCTGGGACGAGCTGCTCGAGGACGAGAAGATACTGACGAAGATGAACACGGACGGCACCTTCGACCGGATCGGCTTCATCCCCAACTACGGCAACTCCTGGCTCTACATATACTCCTGGCAAAATGACGGCGAGTTCATGTCTCAGGATGGCCGGACGTGCATCATGAACGACGCGCGCAACGTCGAGGCGCTCGACTTCATGGTCAAGATCTATGACGCTCTCGGCGGCGTCGGAAAGGTCGACGCCTTCCAGTCCGGCTTCCAGTCGAACGAGCTGGACCCGTTCCTGACCGGCAAGGTCGCCATGAAGATCGACGGTAACTGGGTGCTCAACAGCATCGCGCGGTACGGCCCCGATCTGGATTTCGGCGTCGCGCCTGCGCCGGTACCGGCCGATCGCCTCCACCACGCCGGCCGGTTCAAGAGCGACGCGGACACCTACGTTACCTGGGCCGGTGGATTCTCATTCGCCATCCCGCGGGGCTCGAAGCACGCGGAGCAGGCCTGGGAGTTCATCAAATGGATGTCCAGCCCGCAGGCCGCGCTCGTCGACGCCCGAGCGCAGAAGGCGTACAACGAGAGCAAGCAGCGCCCGTTCGTTCCCAACATATCCGCCAACCGGAAGGTCAACGCAGCGGTCTTCGCGGAGTTCGCTCCGAAGTCTCCGGCCTTCCGCGACGCCCTGAGCCTGTTCGTCGCGATGATGGACCACGCACGCTTCCGCCCTGTAACCTTTGTCGGCCAGCGGCTCTGGGACGAGCACGTTCGCGCGTTCGATTCCGCGACGCACCACGCCACACAGTACCCCGGCCTTGCGCCGCACGCCGCGGCTCAGCGCGCTATGGACGACGGGACCGTGGTAGTGCAGAAGGAGCTGGACAAGGTGTTCGGCCGTGAGCACTTCAAACCGCTCGATCCGGCCGTGCCCGCCGTGCTCGTCGGCATCACGCTGCTCGCGGCGATCGCCGTCTGCCTGTGGCGTCTTATCGGAATTCTGCGTCTCCGTCGCCAGGCCCGCGAGGAGGCGACCGCCGGCTACGCGTTTATCGCGCCGTGGCTGTTCGGCTTCGTCGCGCTGACGGCCGGTCCGATACTCGCCAGCATCTTCCTTAGCTTCTGCGATTACGACGTGCTGCATCCCGCGCGTTGGGTCGGCCTGAATAACTACGCCGAGCTGCTGGGCCGCGACAGCTACTACCTCACGAAATCGCTCTGGAACGTCGGGTATACGGCTCTGTTCGGAATCGCGCTCGGCATGACTACGAGCCTGGCGGTGGCCATGCTGCTGAACGCCAAAGTCAAGGGCATGGCGTTCTATCGGACCTTCTTCTATCTGCCGTCGATCGTTCCCGTCGTCGCAAGCGCCGTTCTGTGGACATGGGTCTTGAATGGCGACCCCAACCGCGGCCTGCTGAATTCCGCCTGGAAGGCTACGATCGGCGTCTGGTTCCACGTTGCGCCGCCGGGCTGGTTCGGCGCCGCGGAATGGGCAAAACCGGGCCTCATCCTGCAGGGTCTCTGGGGGGCGGGCGCCGGCATGATCCTCTGGCTCGCGGGCCTGCAGGGGATCTCCGTTGCGCTCTACGAGGCGGCCGACCTGGACGGCGCCGGTCCCTGGAGCAAGTTCTGGAACGTCACGCTGCCGATGCTCTCGCCCTACATCTTCTTCAACCTCATCATGGGCACGATCGGCGCGCTGCAGGAGTTCGACCGCGTCTACGTTCTCAGCGGCGGCGATCCGAGCCGGCCGGTCGGACCTGTGGACAGCCTGCTGATGCCGGTGATGTACCTGTTCAAGAATGCGTTCCAGTATTTCAAGATGGGCTACGCCTCCGCCATCGCGTGGATCCTCTTCATCATCATCCTTGCGCTGACCGCCATCCAGATGAAGCTGGCGCCGCGCTGGGTGCACTACGAAGCCGAGCAGAAGTAGGGGAGACGTGGCCGCAGCGATCTATCCACTCCTCGCGCTCCTCTTCGTCGCAGCCTGCTACTGCCTGGCCGGCGCCGCGATCGTCCTCGCGACAATCGCCATTCGCCGCCCTCGATCGAGCATAATCGCAATCGCTCTCGCCGCGGTCGCCGTGCCTTCCGGCGCGATTTACGCCGCGTCGAAGGGCGGCATCGTGCCCATGCTTGCCGTCGCCGTGGCGTGCCTGGCGGCCGTTCTGGCGACGTATCGCGTCGCCATCGTTCCCAACCTGGACTGGCAGACGCTCAAACTGGCGAACGAAGCGCGGCGCCAATCGATCCTGCACCTCGCGCTCGTCACCGGCTCCCTTGTCTTTCTCGTTCCGTTCGCCTGGCTCGTCGTCACGTCCCTCAAAGAGGACAAGGAGATGAGCGCGTTTCCGCCGGTCTGGATCCCGACGCAGCAGGTCAAGGTCTGGATCGACGGCAAAGAGGCCGGCAAGGCGACGACTGACTTCAAGGGCCGCCGCGTCGTCGTGGCCGTACTGCAGGAGTTCGAGACCGGACAGCGCCGCGTACGCGTTCTGTCGCCGCCGGACCTGGCCGGCACGGAATTTACTGTTTACCGGACCGCGCTCACGGACATCCGCCACTTCGCGCCGGTCTGGAAGAGCTACCCCGACGCGCTCAAGTTTCTCCCTCCCGAAACGGGCCACGGTCTGCTGTTCCTGCTCAACACGCTGCAGGTGTCGGTCCTCTCGATTCTCGGAACCCTGATCGCCTCGTCGATGGTGGCCTACGGCTTCGCGCGCCTCCGGTTTCCCGGCCGCGACGCGCTGTTCGTGGCGCTCCTCGCGACGATGATGCTGCCGTCCGCAGTGACGATGATGCCGGTCTTCTTGATCTTCCGCTACGTCGGCTGGATCGACAGCCTGAAGCCGCTCTGGGTCCCGGCCTTCTTCGGCGCGCCTTACTACATATTTCTGCTGCGGCAGTTCTTCCTGTCGGTCCCGACCGAGCTCGAAGACGCGGCGAAGATCGACGGCTGCGGCTACTTCACCACCTTCTGGCGGATCATGGTCCCGCAGATCAAGCCCGCGCTCGCCGCGCTGACGATCATGGCGTTCATGGCCTCGTGGAACGACTTCCGCGGCCCGCTGATCTACATCTCCTCTCCGGAGAAAGAGACGCTCGCCTACGCGCTGCAGCTCTTCCAGACCTCGCACGGCAGCGAGCCGGCGCTCCTCATGGCCGCGTCCACCATGGTGATCGTCCCGGTCATTCTGCTCTTCTTCTTCACGCAGCGCTACTTTATCCAGGGTATCACTCTGACGGGCATTAAGGGGTGATGAGGTGAGGGAGTGATGGGGTGAAGGGCGCCGAGCGGCCCGAATGGGATCGGCTGACCAACTGCTCCCATGGCTTCCACCGTTAGGTTAAGTCGTGTCTGGGCGCTAACGTTTGACTTCTCTGCGTAGTCTTAATTGCGGCGCAAGAGTGCTGGCTCGTTTCATGTGGCGGGCAGCCGCGCAAGACTCGCGAGGACCATCCTCATGACCAATCCACCGGCTGGCGGCCGTGGCGCGCGCCGGCGCAAGCTCAACCAACCGCTGATCAAGTCCATAATCGTGGCCGCGGCGGCTGGGATCGCGGCTATAGGCAGCGCGATCACCGGCATCGCCGCGCATCTCGGCTTCGCGCCGATGCTGACGTGGATGTTCGGATACTCCGCGGAGAAGGCCCAGGGGACGGCGCTGCGCTTTACCATCGCCGCATCGCTTGGCGCGATCGTCGCCTACGCGCTTTTCTGCGACGCCGCCCGGCACGCGGCCGCCGCGGCGGCAGGCGCGCTCGTGGCAAGCAGGATCGGCCACTTCCTCGCGCTGCACGGTACGCGCGGCCTACTTCTGAGCATCGGCGCGACGATTGGCGCGATCCTGGCCGCTCCTCTCACGCCGAAGCCCACGGCTACGGGCCTCCTGCGCGCTCTGCAGGGCATCGCGATCGCCGCGACGCTCTTCACGGGAACGGAGGCGCTCCACCTGACGGCGATCACCCGCTCCACCGTGCACTACGCTCTCTGGAGCAGCTGGTGGCAGCTCGTACTGCTCGCGCTGGCGGTCGGCGCGATCACGCAGGCCGCGCGGCTGACGGCGGGGACCCTCCTCGTGCCGGCCCTGTTCTTCCTGACCGCGGTTCCGGACGTCGGCGGAGTCCGGCCGCTTGAGGCCTCCGAGGCCGTCGTCGAGGCGCTGGTCGTGGTCCTGCTGGTCTCTCTACTGCCGGCCTGGACCTATGTGCAGCGCGGTATCGCCGATCGCACATACATGGCTCCCGCGCTCGTAGGTGGCCTTCTCGGCGGCTTCTATGGCGGCTGGCTGCTCGCCATGCTGGTCGAGCGCGCCATTCTGGGAGTGTTCGCGGTGGTAGGAATGTATTTTGCCGCGCGCGAGATCTTCCGCCTCGCCACGGCATCCCCCGATGCGCCCGACGCGCCGCCGATCGCCGACGATTGAGTCGGAGGGTCGCTTGCTTGCGAGTTCTCGACGGGGGTGGCTGCATCGCCCGGCGTCTGGGCACGGTACGGTTATTCGCGGTGTCGTGGTAGAATCATGCCCAGCATAAATGGATCTCGGACAGGGCGCGCGCTATGCCAGAGGAATCTGATCCGCCGCTCCACGACTTCGTCGATCGCGCCACGCGCCGCTTGCTCGACCTGACGGAGAACTTGCGCGAGCTGCTTCTGTTGGCGGGCAGCGGCATCGCCGAGCAGCTCGACTTCTCGCGCGCGGTGGCGATCGATCGAACGCTGATCGGCGATAACCTGACGAAGGGCGAGGCGGACCTGCTATACCGCGTGCCGTCCCGTGATGGCTGCGCGGAAGTCATCATCGTCCTACTCGTTGAGCATCAGTCTCGGCCCGATACGCTGATGGGCCTCCGTCTGCTTTGCTACATAGTAGCCGTCTGGCAGCAGGAGGTTCGCAATCTTCAATCGCAGAAACGGCCGCGCGCGGATTGGCGACTTTCGCCGATCGTTCCGATGGTGCTCTACACGGAATGCGGCGCTGGCGGGGAGACATCGGACTGGCCGCGCTCATGGCCCTGCGAGATGCCCTCAGGCCGTTTGTTCCGGCCTGGGAGACGCTCTTTTTCGACCTGCACCGTGCAGACGGAGCCGCGCTGACCGAGGCCGAGCTGCCAATCGGTTGGGCGCTTCGTGCATTGCAATCGGTGAACGATCCGCTGCCGGCATGGACGCAGACTCTGGCCGAGATTGCGAGAAAGCTGGACACACTGCCGAAGTCGCGGCAGGTGCGGTGGCATCGAATCATGGACCACGTTGTGCAGATGGTATTGCACATGCGCGAGGCGCCGGAGCGGAACGAGCTATTTGAAGCGATCGACCAGGCTATAGAGGTTCATTTGCAGGAGATCGGAGAGATCAAAATGACGGGTGCACGGGAACTGCTCGAGCGCGGGCGCAAGGAAGGCCGGGAGGAAGGCCGAAAAGAGGGCCGGGACGAGGGCCGGAAAGAGGGCCGGGACGAGGGGCGGGACGAGGGTCGCATCCACGCGTTGCGTGAAACGGTCCGCCGGCAGATTGACCAGAAGTTCGGAGCGCAGTCGATCGACGTAGCTAACCGGATCGATCGGCTTTCCGAGGCTCAGCTCGTTCGGGCCGTCGATCGAATCATTACTGCGACGTCCATCGGTGATATCATCTGAATGGCTTTCGAGTTCTTTAAGAAGATTGCGCAAAAGATCGACCAGATCGTCACCGGCCGCGGCCGGATCAACGAGGACCTGTTCGACGAGCTCGAAGAGCTGCTGCTGCAGGCCGACGTCAACGTACACACCGCCTCGATGATTCTTGCGGACCTCCGGTCGGCAGTTGAAGAAGAGCGGATGGTGACGGCCGACGAGGTGATGCGTCGCCTCCGCGCCGACATGGCCCGTGTCTTCACGGAATGCGCCGGCGCCGGCGGAATGGCGCTCCGCACCGGGCCGGAGGCGCCGACGCTTTACCTGATCGTCGGTGTGAACGGCGTCGGCAAGACCACCACGATCGCCAAGCTGTCGCAAAAGCTGCAGCGGGCAGGCAAGCGCGTCGTGCTCGCGGCTGGCGACACGTTTCGCGCGGCAGCGATCGACCAGCTTGAAATATGGGCGCAGCGCACGAACACGGAGATGGTCAAGCACCGCGAAGGATCCGATCCGTCGGCGGTCGTCTTCGACGCGATACGCGCCGCCCGCGCCCGCAGTGCCGACTACGTGATAGCGGACACTGCCGGCCGCCTCCACACGCGCACCAATTTGATGGAGGAGCTGAAGAAGATCAACCGCATCGCGGAGCGCGAGCTGGGGCGGCCCGCCGACGAGATCCTCCTGGTGCTCGATGCCACGACCGGCCAGAACGCGATATCGCAGGCGAAGCTGTTCATGCAGGCGATCCCCGTGACCGGCATCGTCCTGACGAAGCTGGACGGAACGGCGCGAGGCGGCATCGTCGTCACCATTGCGGACGAGCTCAAGCTGCCTATCAAGCTCATCGGCGTCGGCGAAAAGCCCGACGACCTAAAGGACTTCGATCCGGCGGCCTTCGCGGCGACGCTGTTCGAATAGGGACGACGGTTGACATTCCACGCGCACTTCGGGCCTCCCGACCTGGTTGTCCACTCCCTCGCAAGCGGCAGCAGCGGCAACGCGATGCTAGTCCAGTCGGGCGGCGTGAGCATCCTCATCGATGCCGGCCAGGGCGTCCGCACGCTCGCCGCGGCGATGGCCCGGCGCGGCGTTACGGACGGCCGGCTGGACGCTATCCTTCTCACGCACGAGCACACGGACCACGCTATCGGCGCCGGACCTGTCGCGCGTCGGACCGGCGCGCCGCTGATCGCCAATCGGGCCACGCTGAACGCCTACTCGGCCCGGGACCCGCTCGATCTTCCGATGGCGGAGCTGCCGACGGGCGGCGAGATCGAAATCGGGCCATTTGCCATTCGATCGTTTGCGATCCCGCACGACGCCGTCGCGCCGGTCGGATACATCCTGAAGGTAGGCGGCGCCTCGATCGCGTACTGTACGGACACGGGCTGCGTCACGCCAGAAATGCGCGCCGCCCTGCGGGGCGCGAGCCTCGCGATCGTGGAGGCCAATCACGACCTGGCGTGGCTGAAACGCGGGCCGTATACACCGGAGATGAAGGAGCGCGTCGCATCGACCACCGGCCATCTGTGCAACGACGACTGCGCGGACCTTCTCGCCGAGCGGCTCGATGAGGGTGGTCCGCTAAGCGTCTGGCTGGCCCACCTCTCCCGCGTAAACAACTCCGTGTCGCTTGCCCGTCGGTCCGTTGCCGCGCACATCGCCGCGCGCACGAGCGTCCCTCTCCATTTGGACGTCGCGCTTCGCGACCAGCCGAGCGTATCCTGGCGCTCCGGCGCGCGCGCACTGCAGTTAAGCCTGCTCTGACCTCCGCGTGTTCAATTGTGGTTCGGGACGCGTGCGGCCGCTCGGCTGCGCCCGTCCGAGTCGCGGCGCCGGTTCGCGCGGCGTACAATTCGGAACAACCCCCTTGGCCATGCCGTCCCACACGTGTTATTACTCGCTCCGAAACCGCGCGCGAGGCCGTACCGTCCAGACGATTGCAGGCGGTCACGATCTCGGGACGCGCGCGTCCAATAGAACCAGCAGATATACCTGCCCGTAAAGCCCGTTCAGCACTACGGCTTTTCGGGATAGCACCGATAATGGGGGTGTCTGAAAAAGAGATCCAACGGCAGAACAGTTGGAGATAGACTGATGCAAAACGAAAATACGAAACTACGGATAGTTCGCCTTCTCGAGCCGAATCTGTGCCTTTCCTGCCAGTTCGCGGCCATCGTCAACGTCGAGATGGAGAACGGAAACAGCAGGCGCATGCTTCATTGCAAGCGCCTCGACTGCGACAACTGGCAGACCGAGGAGGGCGATGAGACTCCGAAAAGCATTAACGACGGCAGCTAGAGCCGTTTCACTATAATCGAGAGGGACCAGCCCGCACCGGCCGGCGGATAGCGTAGAGCGCTGTCCGCCGGCTTCGCTTTGGGACGCGGAGTGAGGTAGACTTTCACGGACGAGTTGCTGGACTTGGTTGGCGACGTGGAGGAACGATGCGCGTAATGTTGTGGTGCGACATGGAGGGGATCGCCGGCATCTCGGTCTGGGAGCAGGTGAACGGCGGCGCCGCGCTTTACGAGGAGGGCCGCCGGCTCTACACGGCGGAGGTGAACGCCGCGGTCCGCGGCTGCAAGCGCGCCGGCGCCACCGAGATCATCGTGATAGACGGCCACGGCGCGGGCGGTCCGTGGAGTTTCAAGAGCCTGATGCCCGAGCGGCTAGAGAGCGGCGCGCAGTACGTCCTCGGGTACACCTGGGCTCGCTATGTCGAGCCGCTCAGGGCAGGCTGCGATGCGGCGCTGTTCGTCGGCGCGCACGCGAT
>DATGJU010000188.1:0-2213 GCA_035295045.1 Chthonomonadaceae bacterium | reverse complement strand
AGGGACCCTCCAATGACCGACAGCTTCTCCATTTCCGCACGCCGGGCCTTCCGCGACCTGATCTGCGCGGCGCTGTTCATCGCGGTGGCCATCGTGGGACTTAGCGGCGGAACGAGGGCGGAACCGGAGCCGGTGTGGCCGCCGAAGACGATGCCCATTTCCTTCTGGTGCGGGCCGCCGGAGCCGTACATCACCACGGAGCAGTACCGGCAGATCGCGGCGGCGGGGTTTAGCGTTGTGATGCCGCCGTGCGAGGGCGAGGCCAGCGTCGCCCGCAACAAGAAGATCCTGGACACGGCGAAGGCCACGGGCCTCAAAGCGATTATTCAGGACTCGCGGATGCCGCTCGCCGTGACGGGCAACCCGGCGGCGCTCGCGAATCTGAAGGCGATCGTGAAGGACTATCGGAAACATCCGGCGCTCCTCGGCTACTTCATCACCGACGAGCCGGGCGCCAACGCGTTCGGCGGCCTTGCGGAGGTGGTCGCCGAGCTGAAACGGCTCGATCCGGACCACATCGCCTATATCAATCTGCTGCCGTCGTACGCGACGAGCGACCTGAATACCACGCCGAGCCAGCTCCAAACCGACACCTACGACCGGTACCTGACGCTGTTCATGCAGAACGTGAAGCCGCAGGTGCTTAGCTGGGATTTCTACCACTTCCTGGCGAACGGCGACCGCCCCGGCTTCTACGGTAACCTGTACGCGGCCCAGGGCGCAGTCGGCGCGAGCCAGCCGCCGACTCCCTTCTGGCAGATCGTCCTCTCGGTACAACACGGCGGCTATCGCGCGCTTTCGGAGCCGGAGCTGCGCTTCGAGGCGATGCAGACGCTGGTGTTCGGCGGCTCGGGACTGCTCTACTTCACCTATTGGCAGCCGAACGATCCCAGCTTCAAGTGGAGCAACTCGATCCGCAATCGCGATGGCACGCCCGGGCCGCTTTACGAGCCGGTCAAGCACGTCAACGCGGAGGTGCGAACGCTGGCGAAGTACCTGTACGGCGCGGAGCTGATCGCGACCTTTCAGTCCGGCGACATTCCCCCGGACGGCCGGCCGAACGCCGGGGACGTGCCGCTGAAAGTCACCGGACCGGGCAACCTGAGCGTCGGCTTCTTCCGTGGCGAGACGGGGCACGCCTACGCGCTGGCCACGAATCGCGACTACAAGAGCGCCGTCACTACCGCGATCAGCTTCAACGTTGGAAGCCACGAGCTGGAGATCCTGGATATCCCGACGAACAGGTGGCGGAAGGCGGACGCAAAGCGGGGAGTCGACGGACGCTCGCTGGTCACTCTGGAGCTGCCGCCCGCCGGCGCCGCTCTCGTGCGCTGGCTGTAAGGCGGGTCGCGCGGGAACCCGTGCTATGGGCCGAGCGGCGCCGCGCTAGCCCCGCAGCGCGTTCTTGACCACGAAGAGCAGGTTCGCGGGCCGCTCCGCCAGGCGGCGCATCAGGTACGGATACCAGTAGTCGCCGAAGGGCGTGTAGACGCGCATCCGCCAGCCCTCTTTGACCAGGGCAACCTGGAGGTCGCGGCGGATGCCGTAGAGCATCTGGAATTCGAACCGCTCTGGGCCGATCGACTGCTCCCGGGACCAGGCGCGGGTTGCGTCGATCATCTTCTCGTCGTGCGTGGCGATGCCGGGGTAGTTCCCGTCGCTCAGGAGCCGGCGCATCAGGGCGACGAAGCTTGCGTCCACGTCCGCCTTGTCCGGAAACGCCACGTCGGGCGGTTCGTTGTAGGCGCCCTTACAGAGCCGCACGCGCGCCCCCATTGCGATGAGCCTCTCGATGTCGGCGGCGCTTCGGCGCAGATAGGCCTGTATCACGACGCCCACGTTGCGGCGCGGCTCCGGTCCCTCCCACAGCTTCGTGAACAGCTCCAGCGTGCGATCGGTGTACGCCGAGCTCTCCATGTCGATCCGAACGAACTGGTCCGGCCCCGCAGCCGTCAGCAGGCGCGTCATGTTGGCAAAGCAGAGCGCCTCGTCGATGTCCAGGCCGAGCGCCGTAAGCTTGATGGAGACGTTGCAGTCGAGACTGTTGGCGCGAATCGCGTCGAAGACTCGGATGTAGGTCTCCAGCGTCTGCGCGACCTGCTCCCGGCTGCGAACGCTTTCGCCGAGCAGGTCGACGGAGGCGGCGATGCCCTGCGCGTTCAGGCTGCGCACCGCGGCGACCGCCTCCTCGATCGTCTCCCCCGCGACAAATC
>DATGJU010000187.1:0-2713 GCA_035295045.1 Chthonomonadaceae bacterium | reverse complement strand
GAGCACCCGCTGTGTCACGGTGCCGGCCCGGAGCGCGGCTAGCGGACCGGCGGTCTCACGCTTCCACTCCACCTGCTGGCGCGGGCTGTTAACGGCGATCAGGGCGCTGACGCTGTCGTAAATGGAGACGGCGTGCGGCTTGCCGTCGATCGCGCGGACAGTCCATGTGAGGTAGCTGAGCGGGCGGCTGAAGGCCTCCAGGTCGCCGGGCAGCGCGGCCGTCATGAAGGTGAGCGTAACCTGGACCGCGTCGGAGCGGAACGTGTAGATGCTGCGCGTGGGCGTCACCTGCAGGCCGGTCTGCGGCATCGGCTCGGCGGCGGCCGGCTCCTTGCCCATCAGGCGGAAGGGCTTGCCGTCGACGCGGATGAGGCTGACCAGCGCGTGCTCGCGGTGCGTCCAGTGGCGCGTGTTGTCGTCGGTAAGGCGGTCGGCCTCGGACCAGATGCTCAGGTACGGATCGAAGGTGACGAGCGGTACGGCGGGCGGCCGGAACGGCTTCTCCTGGGCGGCGCACCGGCCGGCGGCGAGGAGCGCGAGGGCGATTATTGCTAGAGCGTGCTTCAAAGTCGGTCTCCTGGGGTTGGGGTCGCGTAGATTGTTCGGCGCGCGGGGCGGCGGTTCCTGGTTGCCGGTTCCTGGTTCCTGGCTGCCGGCGGCGCAGTGCAATCCTGACGTGCGGGCGCGAGTCGTCGTCTGAACTCGGATTAAGCGGATTGGGCCGATACTTCGGATCGCAGTCGCCGGGATAGCGCGAATTCGTTCGGGCTTACGGCGCGCGTGACGGGGACGGCATCTCGCGGCGCGTGTTTTCTTTCGTTTTATCCTGCGATGTGGCTTTCTTGAGCGATCCGGGACAAAACAGTTGGGCACGGCAATCGGCGGTCGGTGGCGGGCTCGCGGGTAATTCTCAAGAAAATGGTGTGCTGAATGTGGCTCAGAACGGCTCGATTCGACGCATTTTTGTGCACGGATGCGCGATTCTTGTATCGCTCTGGCGCGGGCGACTTCGGGGTTCGGGCCGCGGGGCGGCGGTCCGCCGCAAGGGCGCCGTTGGGTCGGCGGCGGGACGTCCGCAGCCGCGGCTGCCTTCGCCGCCGACACCGTGAAGGAGGAGGTTCATGGCGCAGACGCGCGTTACGCTGCCCATCGGCTCGACGCCGTGCAGGGCGCCGGACCTGAGCGGCCGTCGTCACCGAGAGTAGTTACAAGGCTTTTCAGCGAGCGTGGCCGGGTTGGTCATGAGGCGTGTACGCGCTCGATCGCGGCAAGCCCCGCCGGGCTAAACCCCGCGCACCCAGGGGGTACCCGGTGGCCTTCGGCCCAGTTCCCGCCTGCGCGGGAACATCGAATCCGAGGGGTCGCGTTCGGATTGTTCGGTCGTCGCTCGAAGGCACGGAGCTAAATAGGTCGGTTCGGTAAGCGGCGAGAGGAGGTTTGTTGTTGCCGCCGCACCCGCACGCGGGTACCCGAACCCCGCGCACCCAGGGGGTACCCGGTGGCCTTCGGCCCAGTTCCCGCCTGCGCGGGAACATCGAATCCGAGGGGTCGCGTTCGGATTGTTCGGTCGTCACTCGAAGGCACGGAGCTCAATAGGTCGGTTCGGTCACGAGGAGGACGTCGCGCGTGACTTGGCGAGGGAGCGAAACGAGCCACGTTTCGTGGAGTTGCCGCAGCGCAGCATCGGCCTCCGCCCAAGCCGCCTCTCCGGTACGCCCAGTCACAATCTCGACGAGAAGCTGCGCGAAAGATGGCTCGTCGCGGTCGCGGAACACGCTGAGGCGAAGCGGCGGTGCGGCGCCAAATACGCGCCGAACGTAGCGTGGGGCGAATTCTAGTACCGACCGTAACTCTGCGCGAGCGAACAAGAAACTCCGTACCTCGGCAGGTGCGTGAACATGGTAATTCGCTAACACCGCGTCGAAGTCCATGTCCTGGGTTCCGAATGGGGTGTGAGGTGCATGCGCGGCGGACATTCGCTTCTCCTCGCGACTATTGTACCAAATTCTCGGTGAGGCGTGGTGCTCCGCTGGCTTCCCTCGGCAATGTTCTGTACGCCGGAGCGGGAAGCCTGCACTATCTGATTATGCGTTCGACTCGGGCGGTCAGCGAACATACTTCTTGTTGAATGAGCCACCTGCGCGAAAAGTTGATGGATGGATAACCGTTGTGCCGCTTACGCCCCGCGTGTCGCAGCTTCGCCGCACCCGGCTTCATCATCCCTTCTACGACACTACAGCAGTGCAGGATGTCAGCGTGGATGTGCGGTTCCTTCGGGCCGGGGGCGCCGGTACGGTCCATAAAGGGAACGACATTGCGAGTATTTTCACTGCGCCTTCATCTTCTTTTCGGCGTCAGCGCGGGTCCCTAGCGAGAGGATTGCGCCGTTCGGCAGGATGACGTAGCCGAACTTCGGCGTCAAGATATACTCCGCGATGGACGGGCGGCGCGACAGAACGTAGAGGACGTCGGTGTCCTCCGGGAGGTCGTCGAGGATGGCGGTGTGATAGCCGGCCGCGGGCGTGGCGCCGCCCTGGGAGGGGTCGAACTCCAGGATGCTCTTGTGCAGGCGGCGGGTGGCGACGATTTTGGCGCCGTCCGCGGAAACGAGGAATCGCGTGTCGCCGCCGAGGGGCCAGCGCTTTGCGTCGGTCTGCGCGGGATAGACGTAGACGTAGACCTGCCCATTCGGCCCCGGCAGGACGGCGACGTT
>DATGJU010000186.1:0-11554 GCA_035295045.1 Chthonomonadaceae bacterium | reverse complement strand
ACTACCTTTTCCGGACGCAGCGGTACGGCGAACAGGCGCAGACTTCGGTGTACCACTCGCGCGACCCGCTCGACTTCGGAATCGGCGATGATAGCGGCCACTTCGTTTGCACGCTGCCGGTTGCCGCGCCCGAAATCGTTCGCGATCGCGGCCACTGGTACATCGCGGCGCTGTTGCCCAGCCTGAAGGGCATTCAGATCGCAAGGCTGGACTGGAAGGAGCCGAAAGTCGCGTCATGACAGAGAACGAGCCGCTGCCGATTATCGATACGCACCAGCACCTGTGGGATTTCGCGGGCTTCCGGCCGCCGTGGCTGGAAGGCTCTCCGAAGCTTAACAAGAGCCACACGATGGAGGACTACCTCCGCGCCGTCCACGGCATGAACGTCGTGAAGACCGTCTACATGGAGGTCGACCTGACGGTCGAGGACCAGCTTCGCGAGGCCGAGTACGTCGAGGAGATCTGCCGCGAGGGCAAGACCCCCATGCGCGCGGCGGTCGTCTCCTGCCGGCCCGGCAAGCCCGGCTTCGACGGTTACTCCCGCGCGGTTCACGCGATGCCGCACGTTTGCGGCTTTCGTCAGGTGCTGCACGGGGCCGACACGCCGCCCGGCTACTGCCTCCATCCGGAGTTCGTCCGGGACATCCAGCACATGGGCCGCCTTGGGATGTGCTTCGACCTCTGCGTGCGGCCCGGCGAGCTGACGGATGCGGCAAAGCTGGCCGACGCATGCCCGGATGTCCGGTTCGTACTCGACCACTGCGGCAATGGATCGGCGCGCAACCCCGAACAGGCGCGCTGGGCCCGCGACATAAGCGCAATCGCGCAGCGGCCGAACGTGGTCTGCAAAATCTCCGGCATCGTGCGGACCGTGCAGCCCGGCTGGGACCGGGTCGCGGAGCTGCGCCCAATCGTGCTGCACTGCATCGAGGCGTTCGGTATCGACCGGTGCATGTTCGCGGGCGACTGGCCCGTCTGCACGCTCGGCGCGCCGCTGGCAGATTGGATCGCCTGCCTCAAGGCGATCGCGGCGGGATCGAGCGCGGCCGATCAGCGTAAGCTGTTCCACGATAACGCGGCGATCTTCTATCGCATCGCATAGACGGACGCGGACATTCAGATCCGGCGATATGCGCTTGAAAACCCCCGTACCGCTGCAGCTCAATGCCGCGGCGACAGCCCTGTCCATCTATCAATGCAAACGGCCAGTTCGTCTCCTCAGTTGGCCGGTTCGTCGCTCCCCTTCGTCACTTGTACAAAAATGGCCGCTAAACTATATTTCAATCCCGGTGAAACTACCTGCCCCCGATGGTCGGTCACCGGCAATACCCGCGACACATAGCACAAGACCGGCGCTAAGCTAGCCAGCAATGCCCCATCCAAAGCAGTAGAAATGCAACCCCCGCGCCCGGAAACCAACTCCGTTACAAGGCCTGCCAAGCGTCCCGCTGAGATACGGCGAGTGCCGCCAATCCACACGATCCTCGTGGCGGTGCTGCCCCTGCTAGCTCTCTACGCCAGAAATCTCGACGAGATGGCTCTCGGCGACTTCTTCCAGCCGGCCTGTCGCGCAATCCTGATCGCGTCGCTCTTGTGCCTGACGCTGTTGGTGGTGTACCGCAACGTGCTCAAGGCGACGATCGGCACGTCGGCCATTGTGTTCGCGCTCAGCTCCTACGGCCACGTAACGGACGTCGTCGCGCCGCAGCTTGGACTCGCCGTTGCGTGCGCGTGGAGTCTGCTCGTATCGGCAACGCTGCTCGCGCTGTTCCGAACTCGAAAGCCGCTGCGCGATACGACGAAGCTGCTGAACGCCGTGGCAGCGTTTCTTCTGATCTCGCCGTGCTGGTCCATCGCCGCAGCGTACGCGCGCGCCGCGCAGCCGGGCAGCCACATAGGCGAGCACGTGCCGTTGGTGGGAGTCGGGCACACGAAGCTGTCAGCGCGCATTCACGGGCGCGCAACTGCCAAGACTGCATGCTTCCCGGACGTGTACTACATAATCCTGGATGCGTACGGGCGGGCGGACAGCCTGAAGGTGTACTATGGACTGGACAACTCGACCTTCGTTAATGCGCTCCGGAGCCGCGGCTTTTACGTCGCGGACCAGGCACGCGGCAACTACGACCAGACGATGCTCTGCCTCGCCAGCTCACTCAACATGACCTACCTGGACGGGCTAGCCCGGCAGGCCGGTCCGGCGGGCAGTATCGAGGCGTGCCGCTCACTCCTCGACGACAACCGGGTCGCCGCGACGCTCTCTCGGCTCGGATACGAGTACGTGTTCATCGGATCTGGAATTGGCCACGAGGTTCAGACGGCCGATGTCGAGCTGAACCGGCAGCCCGTGGCGCCGTTGTCGCAGATCGGGCCGTTCGGGATTTCGACCTGCAGTCCGCTGGCATTTGCGCGGCCGCCGCAGTACGATCTGCACCGCGCGAGCATTACCGGCGTGTTCGACGGGTTGGAGCGAGTCTGCGAGCGGCCGGAGAGGAAATTCGTCTTTGCGCACGTGCTGGCGCCCCATCCGCCGTTCGTATTCGGGCCGAACGGCGAGGCGGTCTACTATCCCGACCTCGGGCTGAGCTCGCTCGATGGGTCCAGTATAGTCAATCCGGCGACGCGGAAGAGCTACATGCGCGGCTACTCGGACCAGGCACGGTACATCAACCAGCGGACGATCCACGCCATCGACACGATCCTGGCGAGATCCAAGCGGCCACCGATCATCCTGGTTCAGGGCGACCACGGCTCGCGCATGAATCTCGATTGGACGAGCCTCGAGAAGACCGACGTACGTGAACCGTTCTCGATCTTGAGTGCCTACAGCGTCCCGGACCGCGTCCGGCGGCGGCTCTATCCGACCATCTCGCCGGTCAACTCGTTTCGGATCGTGCTCTCGGACGTTTTTGGGGAGAATCTGCCGCTGCTGCCGGACCGGAGCTACTACAGTACCGGCGCGAGGCCGTATGAGTTCACGGACGTGAGCGCACGCACCGCAATCGCGCCGGCCGCCGCGGAGCACCCGGCCGGCCCGTGCCCCATCCGGGAGAGCATGCAGGCGCAGGCGGCGATGCACCGCAGCCGGCCGGGCCATGCGCCTTCGGTTTTGCCCACACGCCGCTGAGGGCCCACGGCTCTTCCGAGCGCGGTTGTAGCCAGAGTTTGCCTTACGGGGCACGTCCAGCAATCGCCCCTCTGCTTTACGGCTTGGCCGGGCGGATAGCGACCTTCAGGGTCCAGTAGCCGTCGATTTGGAAGTGCTCGACGCGGAGCTGGTGCTTTCCGCCGAGGTGAACCGTCTTCGAATAGAGGGTCGGCACCTGGTATTTCCATGCGTCCACGAGCAGCTTCCCGTCGAGGTAGACGCGGCAGCCGTCGTCCGAAGTGGTGTCAATGACGTAGTCGCCCGGCTCGATCTCGAACGAGCCCTCCGCGATCGTGGCGAAGTAGTCGTTCGGCACCTCGCGCGGGATGCGGCCTGGCGCCAGATCGAGGCTTGTCGTATCCATCTGCGCAAGCGGAGCGCCACTGAGGAGGCTGCGGAACGCCTCGATCTGAGTGCGCGGCTCCTGGCTCGCCTTATTGTAGCGATAGAAGCGGACGTGCCAGTCGATCGGCACTTTGAACTCCGCGTACTGGAACGGGACAGGCCGCCGCGCCGGAGTCTCGATCCCCCGATAGTCCACCGTCTTCCCGCCGAGATACTCCAGCTCGATCTTGACGCGGCCCGCGCCGGTGCGCCGGAGCTCGACGCGGCCTGGCACCTTGCCTGATGTCGCGCTCAGCGTTCCTCCCTCGACGTGCCGGACGGTCCACGAGCCGCGCGGCCCGAGTACCTCCAGGTCCAGGCTCGCCGCGTCTCCCGGCTCCGTCGTATTGCGGGGCCAGAGCCGTGGCGCGCGAAAATCGTAGGGCCCCCACTGGTCCACCAGGATATACGCGCGGCCGCGCAGCGCACCGGGCTTGAGGTACGGGTCCATTCCGCCGGGCAATGGAGGCGGCGCGAGCGCGAGCGTCTCCGCGGTCGGCGCGATGAGCGCGTGGCCGGCCGGCTCCGCACCGATGGAGACAGCCTTCGGGGCCGCGAGCGGATTCCAGTCCGTCTCGAAGCGCGCGCGGTAGGCGGCCTCGCCGTCCGGGTAGGGCAGGATGTCGTTGCCGTCCGGCTTCATGAGCTGCGGCAGGAAGCCATCGCGCGGCCCGCCGATCATATGGCGCCCCTCGACCGACGGCTGCCAGCCGGCGCCGAGGCTCTCGATGCGGCGCCAGGCCCACTCCGACGGGTGGTCGGCCTGGGCCCTCGCGGCGGCGGGGCTCAAGAGCGCGGGATCGAGCCTGGCGCCGCCGAACCGGTACGACTTGAGCGGCCCGCGCACGTCGGCGAGTGCGCCGACGGGACCATACCGGTTTGCGCCCTGGTCGAAGTCGGACGTGGCTTTCAGCTCGACTGCGGCGCCTTCGACGGCTCCCCCAATCTCGCGCGTGCCCGGCGGCCTGGTCCGGTGGATCTGCGTAAAGACGTTGCCGCTCACGTCGTAGCCGTGGCTGGCCGTATCGTGGTGCTTCGGATAGCCCCAGTTCGGGTCCTGCTTCTCGTTCTGCCAGACGTGAATGCCGGCGGCGTCCCGGTAGAACGCGTTTCCGCGGATGGCGTTGTTCTGGCCGTGCTCTATCGCGATTCCCTCGCCGTCGTACGCGAAGAGGTTGCCGAGGATCTTCGTGTCGTAGCTGTAGCCGCCCCAGACGCCGTGCCAGCACTCCATCACAAGATTGTTGGCGAACGTGTTCCGGCTGAAAGTGGCCTCGATGCCGTTGGTCGGGGCGTGGCTGAAGTCGCAGCCGTACACCAGGTTGTCGTTGCAGCCGCCAGTTCCCGTGTCCATGGTGTCTGGCCGGCCCAGAGGAAGAAGCCATCGCCGCCGTGCGTCACCGAGTCGTAGGCGAACACGTTGCGGCAGCTCTGCTCGTAGACGAGGATGCCGGCGCTGTCCTGGCCGCGGTTGTAGACGCCGTGCGAATAGCCGCGCACGCACCAGTCGATCTTGTCGTGCAGGATGCGGTTGTCGCTGGAGCGGTACATGCCGAGGCCGATGCCGCTCAGGAACGAGAGGTCGCTGTTCCAGACCAGTCCGTGACTGCACTGCATGAGCATCAGGCCGCACTCGCCGCCCCCAACGGTCAGGCCCTTGACCTCGAAATTATCGCAGCGCCGGAGATAGACGCCCGCGCCGTAGCGGAGCCACTCGTCCTGCTCGTTCAGGTGGTAGCTCATCCAGTCCGCGCCGTCCTCACGATCCAGCGTGCTGGCGAGCCGCTGCTTCCAGTTGTAGGAGCAGTCGCAATCGATCAGCTTGAGGCCGGGCGAGTCGTAGGCTATCAGCCCGATCTTGTAGCCGCGGACATGGACGTTCCGCACGATGACGTTGCGCCCCTCGATGCGGATGCCGGTCCCGCGGCGCGCATCCGGCTCCGTCTCCGGGGGCGTTCCCTCCAGCGTCGAGCCGCCGAAATCTACCGTGAGATCGTCGCCGCGGATCGTGATCGCGGCCGTCATGCCGTTATCGGCCGGGTTGGGCAGCTCGACGGTGCGGCGGCCGTACGCCACGGAGCGCGTGATGATGGCCCCGGGCTGGAGCTGCGGCCGGCCGGACTGCGCGTGCGCGGCGGCCGCGGCTGCGAGCAGAAGCAGGGAGGCGGGTACGAGTAGGCGATTCATTTGTTTTCCATAGGAGCCAGTGGGGCTGCGCGCCAGCGATTGGCGCACGCTCGGTACGGCAGGTGTTCGGCGCGTCGGCGTCCAAGTCCTACTGGAGCGCGGCCAGCGGTCCACCGGGCTGCCGCGTGCCGAGGAGCCACGGCGCCCGCGTCGGGCGGAGAAACTGTTGGGGAGCCGCGGGGGCACGCGGGATAGTTCTTTATTCTTCTTAGTTTATTTGGGGTTGTTTGGACTTGCGACGATCCAAATAACTCCGGCCCGATCTGGCTGCTTCTCTGGCCGACACTACTGATCGACGCCTTACGTATCGGCTGGACCGCCCGCGAAGGAGATTGGACGTGTATGCGCGAATTGCACGTATAGCAGAGAGGTGGTGAACGTGATGACAGACAGTGACCGGAGGGTGTTGAATCGCATGGTCGGCAAACAGGGCGTTGTGGCGCAGGTTGTCTGCGCTTGCATGGTCCCGCTTCTGATCGGGCTAATGGCGCTCAAGCTGCAGATGGCGCACCTGTGGGCGGACCTGGCCGGCGTCTCCATCGGCAGGCTGATCGCACTCTGGTTTCGAGGGGTGTCAGCGGAAATGCAGTATTCCGGCAGCCTTATCCGGGCCGAGGATGACCTGACGATGTGCCTGGCGCTGTTCGGGCTGACGATCATGTTCGCAGTAGTATGGTGGGCTTGCCGGCGGCAGCGCGAGATGGCGCAGCGGATCGTCAACGCACTGCAAGGGTCGGGCGCCTGGTAGTTCGATCGCTACTTCGCGCCGAAGGCGACCATTGCCGGGCGCGCGGGTTTGGAACCTCGATTGAAGGCGGTAGCTGCTCAGGATTGGGCAACTGCTCGTGCGTCGTGATGACCGTCTATTGTGAGTGTATCGGTTCAAGGCTGTAGAGCACAATATCGCCGGGGACCTGGCGGACGCTGTATTCGTTTGGAAGCCCGGCCCGAGGTGGTCGCGCAAGAGTTGAGATGAACGCGATGTTCGGATTGACCGCATACAGAAATCCCGGACTGATCATGCGATAGCCCGTGATGTCTTCGCCGGTTGGTTGGCGTTCACGCGGCGTGGCGCCCAGGTGCGGAATGTGACCAACCAGATCCACGATGATCTCGTCCGGCGCCTTGCGAAATTCGTCGGAGATCGCCTTGCCGTGCTGCTTGGCGATGTCCGCCAGGGCGGCTTCACGGTCGTCGGCGCGAACAAGCACGTTCAGCGCCAAGCCTTCTGCAAGGGGAGCAGCGCCCCAAGTTCCCGATTGAACGGTTGTCGTCCACTTCTGCTCGAAGTTCTGAATCGTCAATTGCGGGTTGGAATTCCTGACGTGCTCCAGTACCTTGCGATCGTTCAGGTCGCTGAGTTGTGGGCTATCAAATCCACGCACGGTCTGCCATCGATGCAGATCACTGTTCAGCTCACGGAACATGGGCACGCGCCGAACAACCGGGCGGAGTACCCAGACAGACAGGCGGAAACGAGATGCTGGCTTTGCCCGGCGCGCGGGTCTGGGCTGCTGCGCGAGCGCAGCCAGGCTGCCAAGCGAAACGCCGTGCGCGCAGAAGTCTCGTCGAGAGAGCATGGTCGTTTGTCCCCTTGGGATGAGACGCTAGAGGCCTACGTCCCGCCGAACGCGTCCGCGACGATCTGGCGGGCCTCGTCAAGGATGCGGTTGAGGTGGTCCTGATCGATGAAGGTCTCGGCATAGATCTTGTAGACGTCCTCGGTGCCGGAGGGGCGGGCGGCGAACCAGCCGCTCGCGGCGATCACCTTCAGGCCGCCGATCTCCGCGTTGTTGCCGGGCGCGCGGGTGAGGCGGGCGGTGATCGGCTCCCCGGCAAGCGAGTCCGCCCTCACCATCTCGGGCGATAGCTTCTTGAGCTTCGCCTTCTGATCGGGAGTGGCGGGCTGATCGACGCGCGTGTAGAGCGGGCGGCCCAGCCGCTCCGTGAGCGCCAGGTAGTGCTCGCCGGGGTCCTTGCCGGTGACCGCGGTGATCTCGGCGGCAAGCAGGTCCATGATCAGGCCATCCTTGTCCGTGGTCCAGACCGTTCCGTCCCTTTTCAGGAAGCTGGCGCCCGCGCTCTCCTCGCCGCCGAAGCCGTAGCTCCCGTCCAGCAGCCCCCCGACGAACCACTTGAACCCGACCGGCACCTCCGATAGCCTGCGGCCGATGTCGGCCGCGACGCGATCGATCAGGCTGCTGCTTACCACCGTCTTGCCGATGGCGCTGTCCGCGCGCCAGCCGGACCGATTGCGGAACAGGTGCCAGATGGAGACGGCGAGGAAGTGGTTCGGGTTCATCAGGCCCATGCTCGGCGTGACAATCCCGTGCCGGTCGGCGTCGGTATCGTTGCCGAACGCGATGCCGTATCGGTCTTTCAACTTCACGAGGTCCGCCATCGCGTAGGGCGAGGAGCAGTCCATGCGGATTTTGCCGTCGTGATCGCACGGCATGAAGCCGAACGTCTTGTCGATCGTCTTGTTGACGACGTCGATGTTCAGGCCGTACCCCTCGGCGATCGGCTGCCAGTAGCCGATGCTTGCGCCGCCCAGCGGGTCCGCGCCGAGCGAGAGGCCGGACGCGCGGATCGCTTCCATATCCACCACGTCGCCGAGGCCTGCGACGTAGGGCGTGACGAAGTCGAACTCGCTAACGTAGCCGGAGCGCATCGCCGCCTCGTACGTGACGCGCTTTACGGAGGCGCAGCGCTCGCGGAGCAGGGCGTTCGCGCGGTCCTGGACAGGACCGGTGATGTCCGGCTCGGCGGGGCCGCCGTTGGGCGGATTGTACTTGAAGCCGCCGTCCGCCGGAGGGTTGTGCGAGGGTGTGATAACGATTCCGTCGGCCTGCGCGCCGGCGCCACGGCCATTCCATGCAAGGATGGCGCGGGAGATCGCGGGGGTCGGCGTGTAGCCGCCCTTCGCCGCGACGCAGACCTGTACCTCGTTCGCGGCGAGCACCTCGATGGCAGTGCGCTGCGCCGGCTCCGAGAGCGCGTGGCTGTCCATGCCGATGTAGAGCGGCCCGGCGATGCCGTTCGCACGCCGATACTCGACGATGGCCTGCGTGACGGCGAGGATATGCGCCTCATTGAACGTGCCGTCCGCCGCGGAGCCACGGTGCCCGGACGTTCCGAACGAGACGCGCTGCAGCGGATTGTCCGGGTCCGGCGTGACGGAGTAGTACTGCTCCTGCAGCTTCGCAACGTCGATCAGAATCTCTTTCGGCGCTCGTTTGCCCGCCAGCGGCGATACGGCCATATCTCCCTCGCTTGTTCACTCATCGTGGATTCCAGTGGCTTGCCCGAACGGGCGCGCCGGGCCTCGATTCCGTGCGACCTCGCGAGACCCCTGCAACGCGAATCAGGACACGGCCACGAACGACATGCAGATTAGAGAATAAGGATCGCTTCGCCACTCGTCGGTTGGGTCCCCCGTTCGTCGCCATCGATCCGTAGAGCATCGCTCTTCCGCGGCGTCACAGTGCACAAGCCGAATCCCTGGTTTTTCCCAGAGCGTCCCCATACCGGTTTTCTCTCTCCCCGCCGCTGAAAACAAGACATTGGCATCCAGGAACACTCGCATCATGCCGCAGGCCTTCGATGTGGAATGCGATCTGGGTCGAGACCCATCGCCGATACTTCATCGCGCGTCGCTGGATAATCGGCGCCGCCGACGGCGTTTGACAGGAGGAACCCGGCGATTCGGTCATCGCTGTACGTCTCTATCGGGGTGGCAATGGCAGGCCGCAGCAATATGCCGTCCTCCCGTGCCTCCGCAATGACAAGGGATCCGTCAGCCAAGCCGTAACGCTTCCGCAATGGCGCGGGAATCGTGAAAATCGCTCTTTTGCCTATGTTCCCTGTCTCTGTCTGCGGTTGGCTCATAGTGGCACTCCTGTACCTCCGTATTACCGATATTCCGCCATGCGCCCGTAGACGCGTCAAGGCATTCCCAACGTGCTAAGAAAGGAGAGCAGGTACTCTGCTGCCTGTCCGATCGCAGCACGAGGGCTTGTTTATCTCAATCAAAGCGCATTTTTCTGGCTGCGGATTGGAGCGATTGGGGGACTTCGCGGCGAGGACTCCGCGGCGGAGGTATATCTGTTCGGTTTGTTGAATGAAGCGCCGAGCGGACAATCGCGCGGAGCGCCGGATCCCGGCATAAAGCAACCGACGGATAACGAAAATCAAAGGGACAATCAAGAGGAACAATCAAGATGACTCGACATGGGCTCACCATTTGCGCCACGGCGCTCATTCTGGCCGGCGGCATCGGCGCGGCGCGCGCAAACGACCGCGCCGATATCGACAAGCTGTATGCTAAGCTTACGGCTGCGCTCAAGAATTTGCGGCCGGACGACACCCTGGCCTTGGAGGCGCCCGGATTCGTGAGCACGGAGCCGGACGGTTCAAAGCTGAACGGTCAGCAGGTCGCGGCCATGATGAAGAAGGAGAACGAGGGCGTCAAGAGCGTCAAGAGTGTCTCGATCAAGATCAAGGAGTGCAAGATCACCGGCAAGACCGCGAAAGTGGCGACCGACTTCTCATTCGCCATCGTGGTCGAGGACAAGGAGGGCCACATGGGCAAGAAGGGCGCGACGCACGTGATGGCCAGCTCCGGCAAGGTAACCAACGACCTCGTGAAGACCGGCGACGGGTGGAAGTTCCTGTCGATGAGCCAGGCCGGCGGGAAGATGACCATGGACGGTAAACCGATGAAGATGCCCACCGGCGGAGGCGGAGGCGCCAAAGCGAAAATGTAGACCGGCCGGGCTTTCGGCACCGGCGGCCACGGGAGGGCTCTCCTTCTACCGGGCCGCCGGAGCCGTGGCCGTTCGCGCCATTTTCCCCGCGTCCTTCGGCGCTCAGGCGGCGCGCCTCACGACTGTCGCGCTCGTCCTTCCCGCCGTACAGGCCACCGCTCCACTCCTCCTCTCCAATCTCAGCGTGCCGCGCGCCATAGACTGTCCGATGGTGGCCTGGCCGCACGTCCCCGCCGCGGCGCGAAGGGACGTCGCAAGCCGCGCCTGCCCTTTCCGGCGGGTGCGGCCGGGCGCCGCCCGCGACCTCGCCCAACGTGCGCGGCTTGGCGCGAGCCAGGGCGTCGCGCCGCCGATCCTCGTATCCGGTCCTCTTGCTGCACTCCCCTTCCAGGATATACAATTCGATGCGGGATATGCGGGGCGGAATTTGTCATAATGAGAGGAGGGTAGGTGTCTGGTATTCGGTGCTGGGTTTTCGAGCAGCGTTCCTCGCGCCTCGATCGTCGCCCCACAATCTTCGCCCCAATGGAGTAAGCCGCACGTTATGAGAGCAACCGCGTTCCCCGTCGCCCTCTCCGTGATGCTCGGCATTACCGGACCGGCGCTTGCGCTGGCGCCCACGGCCCCGCGTTCGTTCGAGGCGGTGGCAGTGTCGCCGATGGAGATCCACTGCTACTGGCTGCCGGCCGCCGGCGCCGCCGGCTACATCTTGCGCCGCGACGGAGCTGAGATCGCAGAATTGCCGGCGACCGCCGTGGAGTATGACGACCGCGCCGTACAACCGGGATCGACGCACCGGTACGCGATCGTCGCTGCCGGCGAGGGGGATGACCGGCCGCTCTCCGCGCCGCGCGCGTACACCGAGCGGAGCTTCGACCCCTTCCCGGCTTCGGCGGCGCCGGCGCGAGGACGGAAAGGCGCGCCCGGCGCGGCGCAGTTCGACGTCGTCATCGTGCAGGCCTCATCGGGAGGCGTGGCCGCGGCGATCGAGGCGGGCCGGCGCGGCCTGCGCACGGCGCTGATCGAGCCGACGACGCGCGTAGGGGGCATGCCGGTGAACGGCCTGAGC
>DATGJU010000185.1:0-3015 GCA_035295045.1 Chthonomonadaceae bacterium | reverse complement strand
TGGACGCTCGAAGCCGCCGAAGCCGTGTGCGACGAGCCGCAGGCGATGGGCCTGATCGCCCAGCTCATCGACCGGTCACTGGTCACAGCCGAGGAGACCGAGTTCGGCGCGCGGTTTGCGTTTCTCGGCACGATAAGAGAGCACGCGCTCAAACGTATCGATGCCGAATCGCTGCGCGAGGCGACCCGGGAATACGTCCGGTATTTTGCGGCCCTATCGCGGGAGGCGGGCGAGGCGCTGAGCAGCGGCAATGCGGCACACAGTATGAGACGCATCAAGGCAGAGGACGAGAACATCCGCGAGGCTCTGGACGCCGGAATCGAGGAGCCAGGGGCCGGTGAGGAGATGCTTACGGCCTGCACGGCGCTCTACCGCTACTGGCGCCTGGATGGCGCCGTAGCAGAGGGTCGCAGCCTGCTCGGCCGTGCGCTCGGCTCGTCACCGGGGCGGTCCGAAACGCACGCGAGAGCACTAGGCGCGCTCGGCCATCTGTGCTGCGCGGATGGCGACTACGCTTCGGCCGAGCCGCACTACGCAGAGAGTCGCGAGATCTACGCGGCGCTCGGGGATAAGCGCGGAGAGGCCGCCATGTGCTCCAACTCCGCGAACGCTCGCCGCGGCCTTCGCGATCTCGATGGAGCCCTTGAGCTGGCGATGCACGGTTTGGCGCTACTGAACCAGCTCGGGGATGCCACGGCCCAGGCACGCGCACTCGGCAACCTTTCCGTGATCGCCTGCGATCGGGGCGAATACACGGATGCCCAGCACTATGGCGAGCAGGCGCTTGGGCGATTCAGGCGCTCGAAGGACTATCCCAGCGTCATTGCCGCGCTGCTGAACACGGCGTACGCCGCATTGCAGCTCAAGCGGTGGCAGTACTCCGCGGAGATGCTGAGCGAGTGCCTCGACCTGTGCACCCACCTTCGAGCTTCAAGGCTGCTGGGCATGGCGCTCACCTCCGCGGGCGTCTATTGCCGGCACGCCGGTGCGCAGCGTACCGCAATCCAGTTGATGGCCGCCGGCGCCGAGATCTGGCGGAGGCTGCATCTCACGCTGTCGGCCGAGCGGGATGAGCTTATCGAACTGCGGCAGGAGCTCGGCAGCGCCGTGGTGGACGCCGAATGGGAGATCGGCCGCAAGCTGAGTACCAAAGCTGCCGTGAGCCTTGCAAAGTCGACGCTGCCCCACTCGCAGCGAGCGGCTTAACAGAGGCCGCGCCTAACCGACGACGAAATTCACCAATTTCGCCGGCACGACGATGACTTTCCGCACGGGCTTGCCCGCGATGTCGGCCTGTATCTTGGCGTTGGCGCGCGCCAGACGCTCTATGTCTGCGTCCGGCGTCCCGGGCTGTACCGACATTCTGTCGCGCAGCTTGCCGTTCACCTGGAGCACGATCGTAATCGAATCCTCCGCGGCCGCTTGCGCGTCATACACCGGCCACGCCTGGCAGTAGGTAAATCCGTCCTTTCCGAGCCGCTCCCAGAATTCGTCCGCCAGATGGGGAGCTATCGGTGACAGGAGCAGCGGCAGCGTCTCCAGGATTTCGGAGATGATGGACACCTGCAGCGGCGAGGGCTGCGCTCCGCCCAGGCTGTTGCGAAAGGCGCTCAGCTCATTGGTCAGCTCCATCAGCGCCGCTACACAAGTGTTGCCGCGAAACTGCTCGATGTCGTCCGTAACCTTGCGAATAGTCCGGTGCAGCTTGCGACGCAGCGCACGCTCCCCGGGGCCTAGGCTCGCGGGAGCGATGGACGCGGGCCGCTCAGCGATTTCGTTCGGCGCCGCGGCGGCCAGCGCCGCGTCCAATCCCCGCACCACGGCCGCGGCCCCCAACTGCTTCTGCCAGGCCGGGTCGTAATGCGGCCGCAGTTCGGTCCAGATGCGCCACATCCGATTGGCGAACCGGTGCGCGCCCTCGATGGCCTTTTCCTGCCACTGCACCGTCTCCTCGAACGGCGCAACGAAGAGCGTATAGAGCCGCAGACTGTCCGCGCCGTACTCCTCTGCCATCTGATCGGGCGTTACGACGTTGTTCATGCTCTTGCTCATCTTGACCCAGCGCCAAACCCAGTCGCTCTCTGGGACGGTCCGGCGCTCGTCCGCCCGGAGCACCTTCCAATCCTCGATAGGCTCGTCGCCATCGGTCTCGTCCGCGGCGCCATCGCCACCCGATTTGGCGACCGCCCTGCCCGCCGTGTACGCCAGCAGCTTGCCCTGGTTGCGCAGGCGCTGGAAGGGTTCGTCGAATGCTACAAGGCCGGCGTCGTGTATCACCTTCGTCCAGAAGCGCGCGTACAGCAGGTGCATTACTGCATGCTCGGTGCCGCCGACGTACTCGTCGACGGGCAGCCAGTGCTTCACGGCCTCCTGACTGAACGGCGCGTCCTCATTGTGCGGATCGGCGAACCGCAGGAAGTACCACGATGAGCAGGCGAACCCGCCCATCGTGTCGGTCTCCCGGCGGGCCGGCTTACCGCACACAGGACAGACGGTGTTGACGAACTCCGGAATCCCTGCCAGGGGCGATTCGCCCGTCCCGGTTGGCTGGTACTTCTCGACGGGGGGCAGGAGCACGGGGAGCTGCCCTTCCGGCACGGGCACGGCGCCGTGCTCCGGACAGTGGATGATCGGGATCGGCGCGCCCCAGTAGCGCTGCCGCGAAATCAGCCAATCCCGCAGGCGATAGTTGACAACTCCCCGCCCGGCGCCACGCTCCTCCAGCCAGGCGATCACCCTGCGGACTGTCTCCTTGCTGTTCGGCGCGCCGATGAACGGCCCGACGGCCATGGACCCGCTGTCCGTGGTCGCCTCGGTCAGGTCCGCCTCCGTGTCCGAAGCTAGCTGCTTGAAGACCAGGGCGATCGGGATGCCGAACCTGCGCGCGAATTCGAAGTCGCGCTGGTCGTGCGCCGGCACGGCCATGATTGCGCCCGTCCCATAGCCCATCAACACGTAGTCTGCGATCCAGATCGGTATCGCATGGCCGTTGACCGGATTCGTCGCGTAGGCGCC
>DATGJU010000184.1:0-4139 GCA_035295045.1 Chthonomonadaceae bacterium | reverse complement strand
AGCCTGTTCATCGGGGCGAAGGCCTATCGCGAGGACGATCCGCCGCACTACGAGAGCACCTATGTGTCGGGATGGGACGTTCGCTCGCTCGCGTTCATGGAGCGCGCCATCGGCGCCGCCCGGCCCGGCATTCGCTTCGGCGTAGAAGAGGTGTTCCTGCGGTCTGCCGACGAGCTCGCCAGGATGCGGGACCCCGGCGTCGAGATCGCCAGGGAGGCGTGGAACGAGATCATGACGGATGGCCAGACGAGCGCCATCGTGACGATCGGCACGCAGCGAGCCTGCCACGCAACCGAGGTCTGCCTGGCGACGATGCTGGGTGTCGCGCCGTTCAAACGGGGCGCCGATCCGCGCCTGAGCAGCTCGCCCGTTCAGTTCGTCTGGTCGTGCGACGAGTACGACCGGCTGCCGAGCAGCTTTGCGGTCATCGGCCAGCAGCGCGAAATCTCTCCTTCGGAGCGGCCGCGAAAGACAATCGCGCTGAAAGTCCTGAATAAGACCTTCGAGGTGCGCGCCGAGGGAGACCTGATGTACGACTTCGGCCTGATCGCCGCCCAGCGCCGCAGGACCGGCATATGGCTGGTGATCGCGGGCCTCTCGGGGCCGGCGACCCACGCGGCGGCGCTGCTCCTGGAGGAGATCACCGCGGATGTTCCTCGGGCCGACCCGGGGCGGACTCCGCCGGTGCTCCTCGCGGTGATCGAGGCCCAGCTCAAGCGGGACGTGAACCGCCGCGGCGATAACCGCGAAGTGAAGACCCAGAAGGTGGCGCTCGTCGACAAATGGGAGGCGCCGGACTTCGCGAGGCGTTAGGCCTGACTGCGAGGTACGACTGGGGCGCGCCGTGCCAAGGATCGCAGCCGGAATGGCCCAGGCCGAATGGCGCCGCTCGATCGCGCCGCTAGCGCGATACGACAGATCAAGTGCATTGCCCGCCGGCGCCCGGCACGGCGGGCTGCATCCTCCCAGCGTCCATGAGCCTGAAGTATTCGGACGTGGCTGCAGGAAACTGCAGCGTTACGCAGAATTCTGGCGCGAATCCATCCATTGCTTACGGAGAGGCGCCATGAGACGAATTTCACGTTCGGTCGTGATCGTGATCGCGATCTGGCTGCTTGCGGGCGCGGTCATTCTGCCGAGCGCCTGGTGGCTGTTCCGCAACGTCAGCATCGTGACCAACATCACCGGCGAAGAAAAATAGCAGTGTTGTAAGGCTTGGTGGCCGTCGATTTCAGTAGTCCGCCGGATCGCGCGGTGTCAGGGGAGTCGCGCTGCGTGCCGGCGCCGAGAAAGCGCTCGTCACTCATGGCGCACCCGTGACTGTCCGAGCTGCCTCCGGAGAGACGGCACTCGATCGAGCGGTCTTGTCCAGGAACGCGGAGATGATCTCGTTCCTCAAGGTGCACGGCGCTCCAGACGTAATCTTTCACCCATAGCGGCGATCTTCGAAATACGGGAGGCTCCTTTGGCGATCCACGAGTTCCGCCCCGAGCGCTACTACCACGCGATCGGCACGTTTTCGCCGGTCCTGCGCGTGGCGGACGGCGACACGATCGCGACGACCACCATCGACGCTGGCGGTTTCGATAAGAGCGACGTCGCGGTCACAGGCGGCGGCAATCCGATGACGGGGCCGTTCTTCATCGCGGGCGCGGCGCCGGGCGACACGCTCGCGGTCCACTTCGACCGTATCTATCCGAACCGGACGCGCGGCTGGACCGGCTCGTCCCTCGCGCCCAACGTGGTCGATCCCGACTACGCGACCGAGCTGCCGCCGTTAAAAGAGTGGAAGCGCGTTGATTGGCGGCTCGACCTGGACGCCGGAACCGCGACCCTGACGCGTCCCGTCGAGCGGATAGGCGTGCTGACAATTCCCATGCGGCCTATGCTTGGATGCTTCGGCGTCGCGCCGGACCGCGGCCAGGCGATCTCGACAGCCACTTCGGGACCGCACGGCGGCAACATGGACTACAAGGGCTTCGAGCAGGGAGTAACCGTCTACTTTCCCATCGCGGTCGAGGGGGCGCTGTTGTTCTTCGGCGACGGGCACGCCGCGCAGGGCTGCGGCGAGGTGGTTGGCACGGGGATCGAGGTCTCGTTCGACGTACAGCTTACCGTGCGCGTACAGAAGGGCCGGAAGATTGGCTGGCCGCGCGCCGAGAACGAGACGCACATCTGGACCGCGGGGAACGCGCGCCCGCTGGACCAGGCTCTCCAGCACGCGACGACGGAGATGGTGCGCTGGCTGACGGGGGAGTTCGGCCTGGATACGCTCGGCGCGCAGGCGCTGCTCGGCCAGTGCGTGGAGTACGAGATCGCGAACGTGTACGACCCGGCCTACACCGTGGTCTGCAAGCTGCGCAAGTCGCTGCTGCCGGCCGTCTGATCCGCATGGACCGGCACGAGCTGGAGGCATTCGAAGCAGTCGTCAAACACGGCAACTTCACGCGCGCCGCGGAGGCGCTGTTCCTGACGCAGCCGGCCGTCACGCGGCAGATCGGCTCGCTGGAGGCGGCCCTGCGTACCCGGCTCTTCGAGCGGCTCGGCAGGACGGTCCGCGTCACCCCAGCCGGTGAGGTGCTCCATCGCTACGCCAGCGAGATCCTGCGGCTGTTCGCCGAGGCGGAATCGGCGGTGGGGGATGTTGCCACCGGCGCGGCGGGCCGGCTGGCGGTGGGCGCGAGCAGCACCGCGGCGACATACGTGCTGCCCGCCTATCTCCGCCGCTTTCGAGAGGCCTGGCCGGGCGTCGAGATGAGCGTACACACCGGTCCCTCCGCGCAGGTGGTGGAGATGGTCACCGGCGGCGAGGTGGATCTCGGCGTAGTGACCGGCTTTCGCGAGCAGGCTGGCCTCGTGGCGCTTCCGGTCGCGGAGTACGCGACCGGCGTCGTGGTTTATCCCGAGCACGCGCTCGCCGCAAGCGGCATGCGTCCCATCAAGGCGGCTGAGCTGGCCGGCAGCCCGCTGATCCTGATGGAGGAGGGGACCAACCTCCGCACCTACGTCGACCGGCTGCTCTCGGCGGCCGGCGTCCGCGAGCGCGCGACCCTCGAGCTGGACAACGTCGAGGCGATCAAGAAGATGATCGAGGCGCGGCTCGGCATCTCCCTCCTGCCGCTCGTCACCGTCGAGACGGAGGTCGCCGCCGGCCGCCTCGTCGCGCTGCCCCTTGCCGACGTCCCCTCCGCTCAGCGGCGCATCACCGCGATCTACCGCCGGGACAAGTTCCTATCGGCGGCATTCCGCGCGTTCTTGGACGTACTTCGGCCGTAACGAAACCCGAGCGAAATGTAACGCGAGGCTTGCTACTGCGCGCCGATGAGCGGACCCGCGCTGGACGAGGAGGAAGCGTGTCGATCGGGGCGGTTAGTAGAGCTCGGCAGCCGCTTTGGATTTACTTATCGATACAGGCCGTATGATGCGCACCGGTAACCCATCGATCCATGGACTCGTCCTAACGAATAGCATACGATTGAACCTGTGCGGATTATGGAGGGCCCGTTATGATGGTACGAAGACCGCGCGCCCGACGTTGGATTTCGGCGACTGTGGCAATCAATGCCGGTGCGCTGGCCGCAATCGCGCCGACGTTTGCAAACAGCCAGGTCCCGCCAGCCCCGCCGGCGGGGGCCAGACGGAAGGCCCTCCCGGCCCCCAGTCCGACCATCGCCCCCGCTGACGTGCCGGCGGACATCGCCTGGGGGTCCGGCCGCGCTGTGCAGGCGGGCGTCCGCTCGCGCCTCTGGTCATCCAACCACTACGGCCGATTCATCTTCGAGGTCTACCTGCACAACCGGACTGGGCGCGCGATCACCGTCACGTGTCCCGCGTACTACGGTCTTACGGTCGCCGGCGACGGCACCTATACGACCCTGAACCAGAGCGATAGAATCTACTGCAAGCCCCGACTGCGCGACAGCATGGGCGAGACCGTGAAGCTTCCGTTCCGGATGAGCACGGAGATGAGCCACATCGCGATACCTGCCGATGGGGTCGTACTGGTCTCGCACTGGATGTTAAGCACGATTCGGTCCGGCGCCCGACCGGACTTGAAGGCGGATGCGAATCTGGTGGCGAGGGTAGCGCAGGGCCGGCACACGGTATCGTGCTTTGTCCCGGTCGCGACCGATTCTAAG
>DATGJU010000183.1:0-17761 GCA_035295045.1 Chthonomonadaceae bacterium | reverse complement strand
GGCGTGGTGCGGCGGCGGGACGCCGGTGTTGGTGTTGAAGGCGTAGACCGTCTCCGGCCGCGCGTCGGACGTGGCGACGTGCCGGTACTGCGCGATCGGTCCCATCGCCCATTCGTCGTACTTTGCGGTATCCCGATTGAGTCCGGCGCCCTCGACCGGCTGCCATGACGCGCCACGGTCCGTCGACCGGAAAATGCCGCCGGATAGCTTGCCGTCGCGCAGCTCGGTCGGCGTCGAGCAGTATAGAGTTATCGCGTTTCGAGCTGCGCTGCACCCACCTGCGAAGTCGAGGATGGGTCCGTCCGGCAGGCCTGCGCGCACCGGGTCCCACCTCTCGCTGCCCTCGACCGACCGCCATATCCCCTCGGACGTCGCCGCGAACAGCGGCCGCTCGGGCCGGCCGGTCCGCGCGATGAAGAACGCCAGCGGCGTGCCATGCGGCCCTTCGCATTTCGACCAGGCCTGGCCGGAATCCGTGGAGCGGTAAACGGCCGAACCGGCTCCGGCGAGCATGTTCGCTGGCTGCAGGGGGTCGATCGCGATGGCGCCGGTCAGATTGCCGGGCAGGTTGCCGATATTCGCCCAGTGGAGACCTCCGTCGTGAGAGACCTTGAGGCCGCCGTCGGCAGCGAAAATAGTGTTCGGGTCGGTCGGGTGGAAGGCCGGCTTGCAGCGCGTGCTGGAACGGAGCTGATCGTGGTCGATCATGGTCCAGTGGCGGCCGGCGTCGCGGGTGACGTAGGCGGCGCTCATGTCGCAGTTCAGCATCATGCGATTGGGGTCGGCGGGCGAGATTGCGGGCGTAAACATCGCGCCGCCGCCGGAGAGGCCGACCGGCTCCCACTGGCGCGCGGGCCGCTGGCCGGACTGGACGGTTGCTGGCGCAAGGGCGAGGAGGATTGCGGCGGTTCCGACGGCTGCAAGGCGCTGTACGATGGACATTTCTACCTCCGGTGGCTCCGCGGCGATGGATCGGGCCGCCATTGCAACGCGCTCGCCGGCAGGTTCGATCTTCTCGCGGGAATCCAATTCGTTTGTCCTGTCAGGTGGGTTTTGCGTTATTGGACAACCGAAATCCGTGTTAGGCTCACGCTACCACAGTTTTCTTTCATTTCGTACTCGGAAGCGGGTTTTTCGGGGCTTGCCGTATGAAAGGTTCGTTCCGCGCGGCGGCGCCGACCGCCGGGAGTCGGAGCTTCCGGCCCTGAAAAGTGTTACGCAACCGGCACGTTTGTGGCCGATTGGCTGCGTTTTCGTGCAAGAACGTGGCAAAAGTGAATTGATTTTCGCGCGGTCCGGTAACGCTGCGACGCGGCAGGCTAAGCGCTCAGGTCTTCCAGGAATTCGGACGCTGGCGACACTCCCGTGACGAGGAGGTGATCGCGGGCGCGCGTACAGGCCACGTAGAGCAGGCGCCGCTCGGTGTTGTAGACCTCCTCCAGCTCACCGTCGTCCGCCGCGGACCAGCCGGGCATGTCACCGTACTACAAACCACGTGACGCCGTGCGGCTTGACTGTCACGGAGAGGCGCGCATTTCCGGCACGGTCGAGCGTGAAGACTCTCTCCGGCCCGGTTTCCTGGCGGATGCGCGCGCGGGACTTCAGGCCGGTGTCGTGCAAGGGCAGGTCCCATTCGCGGGTGATGGGGCGGCTCGTCGGGTTGTAGAAGACGGCGAGCCCTTTTTCGGGCAGGCTCGGGTTGACGTGGAGGATGGCGTCCAAGTCGCGGGCATCGGCGCGGCGCAGGTGGATCACGTCCGATTCCAGGATGGTGCGGTGCTCCTTGAACCACCGGACCCACTTGACGACCAGGGCCTTCGTCTCCGGGGAATCGTAGAGGCGGGGGCCGCGGTAGCAGGCCTGCGCGCCGTAGCCGAGATTGTTGGCCAGGTGCTGCTCGTAGTCGGGTAGATGTTCGCGGAGGGGCTCGATGGTCGCGGCAGCGCCGCCGCCGTGGTACTGGACGAGCGGCGTGAACATCCAGCCCATGGTGGGCGCCTTCTCCCACGTGCCGTCGTAGAGGTTCTGGCGCGCGTGGATGTGCTGCTCGGCGCGCGGCAGCGACCAGTTAGATTCGCGGTAGCCCATCGCGGTCTTGTTCGAGCCGGAGAGGAAGTACCAGTCGGGCACGTTCAAGTAGATGCCCCGCTCGCGGCACCAGCGGTACAGCGCGGCGATCTGCTGGAACTGCGTCCACTGCGAATCCTCCAGTCCCTTGTGTCCCGGGTGCGTGGTGGAGGCGCAGACGTCGCCGGGATAGCTGCCGTCGTGCTCCAGGAGGTCGAAGCCCGTCTGCTCCAGGAACGCGCGGATATGCTCGAAGTAGGCCAGCCCCCACCGGCTGCCGAGGCAGGGCGAGCTGCCGAAGATCGCGCCGCCGGGCTTGCCGGTCTTCGGATCGATGACGTCGTCCTGATCGCTGATCCGCCGGCTCGCCAGCAGCGAATAGCCTCCGATCTGGAGTCCCTTGCCGTGCGCGTAGTCGGCAAGTGCCTTGAACCGGGCGATGTTGGCCGGCGAGGTATCCTCCATATTGAGGCCGCTGCCGAAGCTCAAGATGACCATCTCGAAGCCGACCTCGGCGCACTGATCGATCGCGGCCCTCGCGATCTGTGGATCGGTCGAGGTGAGATGGAGCATCAGCGGGCTCTCGGTAGACCAGGGTGCGAGGGTGCGGTAGAACCGGCGCAGGGCCAGCCCACGGCGCTCCCGGTCGGTACTGTCGTAGACCAGCTCGAAGGTGCGGAAGGTGGTGAACGATGAGCGCGGCACGATTTCGATGCCGGGGCCGAGCGGCGGCCTGCTCTCCAGGAGGCAGGGCGTCTTCAGCTCGTAGCTCACCTGCGTCGCGTAGGCCGGGTCCGGCATCCAGTAGGTCGTGTGGTTCGAATTTTGGGGCGTGCCGCCCCCGAAGGCGTAGTCGCTGAGCAACTCGATACTCGGCGGCGTCCACCGCTCCGTCGGATCGACAACCGATTCTGATTCGACGACGCCGAGAATCTCCGAAGTAAAGTGGTCGATTTGCACCGGTCTCGTCCCGCTGTTATGAACAACCAGCCACTTGGCGAGCGCGGGAAGGCCGTCGTACAGCTCGTAGTGTACGTCGACCGAGATGCCGGCGAGCTTCCCCTGCGGCGGCGCGAAGTGGAGAGCGAGCGCGGCGCCCGGAGGCGGCCACGGCCTGCCCTCGGAGGGTCGCGAGCGCTTCCAGCCGAAGGGCGCGGCGGTCGTTCCGATCTCGTAGCCGGAGAGCTGGAAGGCCGCGGGCTCCGCGCGCATCGCATCGAGCCATTCGGGGCGCAGGAAGGCGAGGTCCGGCTGCCCGGTCAGGCCGCCGACCGCGTAGACGACGCCGTCCAGCTCGACGCCGGCCTCGGGTTTCACGGCTCGCAGCAGGGCCTGCCCGGTCATCAGATTGTCGAAGGCGATAGCGGCGGCGTTGGGCTTCAGCCGGAAAACGCGCCGGATCAGGCCGTTATCGAGCGCGATCTCACTGCCGTCGGCGGAGACCGCGCAGGCCGCCTTCCGGCCAGGCGCGTCAATCAGCCAATCGGTTCGCATCGGAGCCCTCTCACTGCCCTGTGCCGCGGGGCCAGCCGCCACCGCCTGCGCCATGCAGACGACGAGAGCCAACGGCGCCGCCCATCCTCTGCATGCTTCGTCTCTTGCCAAAGGCCGAGCTCTCCTCCCTCATTTGAGATGGCGTGGTTGCGTTGCGTGCGCCTGGCGCACACTTCCCGCCGGCGGGAAGCCGTTGACGGAGTTGCGGAGGGGCTCGCCGCGGACGGCGCGGAGGGCCTCGGCGACGGCCGCGCGTATTCCGCAATGGGCACCGGAATTCGCACGTCACGCAACCCTGCGACGCTTGCGTGACGTGCCGGTATAATAGACGCATCTGAGTTCTTCGGGGAGGTGTCGAATTGTCTGTGTCTGTTACGATAGAGCTGCCCGACGCGTCGCTATCGATTCTGCGAACCGACCCGGAATCCTTTTCCCGTGAGCTTCGACTGGCAGCGGCCATGAAATGGTACGAGCTCGGAATCCTCTCGCAGAGCAAGGCTGCCGAGTTGGCCGGTATCAGCCGCTCCGCATTCTTAGCAGCGATGGAGCGGTTTGACGTATCGCCGTTCCAGGTCGCTCCCGACGAGCTGGAAGCGGACATCTCCCGTGGCTGACGATTGGGTCTGCAACGCGTCCCCGGTCATCTGCCTCGCAAAGGTGGGTTGTTCGAATCTTCTGATGGACCTGCCCAACCGCCTCGTCGTGCCCGCGGGCGTAGCTGGCGAAATTCAAGCGGGTCCGGCGAGCGATCCCGGCGCACAATGGATTCGCGGTCCGGGCGCTGTTTACGTGCAGTCGGCGCCCGATCCCATTCGTTCCGTCGCGAATTGGGACCTTGGTCTCGGCGAAACGCAGGTGATTGAAACCGCGATTTCTGAGGGCGGTCTCACCGTCGTCGTCGACGATCGCGTTGCCAGGAACTGTGCTGCGGCTCATGGCTTGCGGTGCATCGGCACGTTCGGCATCATCATTCTTGCCAAGAATGCAGGTCTGGTCCACGAGGTCCGGCCGCTGCTCGCAGAGTTGCGCGCGGCAGGATTGCGCGTGGATGAACCGCTCGCGCAGCGTGTGCTGGACCTTGCCGGTGAAGGCGCATAGCCACAATCCGGCGGTTGCTATTCAGCGCCCAGCCGGATGCATGCCGTTGACGGAGTTGCGGAGCGGCTCGCCGCGGACGGCGCGGAGGGCCTCTTCGACGGCGAGCTTGTAGCGCCGCGGAGCGCTCTCCTCGCTGTGCCAGGCGTAGTGCGGCGAGAGCAGAACGTTCGGGAGAGCGAGCAGTGGGTGGTCGAGCGGCAGCGGTTCCGGCTCGACGACGTCCAGCCCCGCGGCGGCGAGCCGGCCGGACTGGAGCGCGTCGACGAGCGCGTCCAGGTCGATGACGGGTCCGCGCGACGTGTTCACCAGGATGGCGGTGGCCTTCATCCTCGCGAGGCGCTCCGCATTGAGCAGGCGCTCGGTCTCGCGCGTGAGCGGGACGTGCAGCGACAGAATGTCCGACTGTTCGAGCAGGTCGGTCAGCGATACAGGTCGGACACCTGCCGGGAGCTCGCCGTCGGCAATATAGGGGTCGCAGGCGAGCAACTCGAAGCCGAATGCGCGAGCGCGCTCGATCGCGATGCGCCCGATGCGCCCGCAGCCGAGCACGCCGAAGCGCATCGCGCTGAACGCCGGGATCTGTCGAAGCTGCGCGGCTTTCCAGATACCGTCGCGCACGCAGCGATCCAGGTACGGCAGGGCGCGCGCCAGGGACAGGGACATTGAGAGGGCGTGGTCCGCGACTTCGGCGGTACAGAAGTCCGGCACGTTGCAGACCGTGATGCCGCGCCCCGTTGCGGCCTCCACGTCGATGTTATCGAAGCCGACCCCCATGCGGATGATCGTCCGGCAGCGCTTCAGCCGCGCAATTACGTCCGCCGTCACCTTGAAGAAGGCGACCATCAGCACTTCGGCCTCGACCATCGCCTCCACGGGATCGCCGGCTTCGGATTCGAGGACGGCGAACGGGACGCCGGACCGCGCTAGCGTCTCCCGTGCTTCGGCAGAGTAGGCGGGAATCAGCCCGCTCAGAACGATCTTCGGTGATTCTGAGTATTCCACGGGCATGTATTGAGAACGCTCCTCATTCCACCAACGTCACCGTGCCGAAGCCTATGGGATTCCGGCTCAGGGGTGATGCCGCAGCCCGGGTCATCTGCCACGAGAGACCGTGGCCGCCAGCGTCAGTTACCAGGAGCAAAAGGCCGGCACGCGTGCCGACGGCTCGCGCGTACAACAGGTGCAAATGCGCTGGCGCGGACGAGACGGTCGGGCTGCGCTGCGTGCGGCCGCGGTCAAGTAGGGCTGGATCAAGACGTGCGCGGGCGGCTTCAGACCTGTGCACAACCGCCGAATCATCTCGCTGGTAAGCGCGCGCTTGCGGTTCATAGTTTCTGCCACTCGTGCTCGAGTCCCAATGAACGACTCTAGGTCCTTTCGAGCCAGCTTCGGAGACTCCATCACATACTTCCTTAAAGAAATCGGGTCCGGTGCTGGAATCTCGTGGTGCCTGTGCTCGTAGTCCGCAACGAGGATCGAAATCCCCTCTGCCTCTCGAATTCAGCTGAGACCTCACGACAAGACGGTAACGGTTCTCGCGAATAGTAGGTACCACCCGGCCTTTGGCATGTCCGCGGTCCAGATCGTCGCCTTTAGGTCCCGCGGCGTGTTCCATTGCGCGGAACGGGCGATCTGATACCGCGAGCGCACCGAGTCCGCGGATTCTGGATGCAGTTCTCAGGATTCGTGGAGCCGACTTCGTGATATGACGCGCACGTGCGATTATACCACGATCCCATATCGGCAGCACCGGCCATGCAGTACATGTGTCGCCAACGGCGCCGCGTGTAGGCAGCGGTATAGTTCGGCGGTTCCGCCGGAGCCGGCACGGGGCGGGCCGAGGTTGCGGCCCGCCCCGTGCATCGTCCCAGGTGCTGTTCAGCGCTCCAAGAAAGGAGGACATTGAGCGGAGGAACGCCGCGGGGATGCGTCAGTCGTTGTGTATCTGGATGTTGCCGTTCAGCAGCGGACCGCTCGCGGAGTAGCCGGTGCTCAGGCGAATTGAGAACGTGTCGCCATGGCCCGGCCCCTTCGCGCTGCCGTTAGTCACGTCCATGACGAACGAGACCACCGTGTTCGTACCCTTCAGCGTCCCGTAGCCGAACACGCGGGCGTTGGAGCCGTTCACCACAAGAGACGTGATGACCGTCGTCCTATCGTCGTTGAGCTCTGGCGTCGTCTTCTGTGCGCCGTCCTTGCCCTGGAAGTGGACGTGTCCTTCGAGCTCCAGTTTCCCGTTGTTGTGCTTGTGTACGTCCAGGTCGAAGTGTGCCTGGGCGCTGCCGCCGAGGGAGATGTCTCCGGCGCCGTTAACGTGCGCACCGAGTGTGCTCGGGGGCAGCACGACGTTCAGGCTCACTGTGGCAGGCGCGCTGGTAATTTGCGCCGCGTTTGTGACGATGAACTGGAAGCTGTCCGCGCCGCTGTAGGTTGGGTCGGGCGTGTAGACCAGGTTCTGGGCGGCGCCCGAGAGCGTGCCGTGCGAGGGCGGCGTGGTGACGGTGAATGCCAATCGGTTTAGCGGCGGGCTGTTCGGGTCGGAGCCGCTCAGCGTGATCGGCGCCGGACTGTCCGCCGTGACGGAAACCGACTGCGGGTTCGCGGTCGGAGGAGCAACCCATTCGTACGCGCCCATGTCCACGCTACCCAGGTTGATGCGCGGATTATCGTCCAAGTCGAGTGGGTTTCCCACGCCGTCGGTCGGGAACGGGGGCGTGCTAACTGCCGCGTTGGTCCCGGCGTTGACGCAGGGGGAGCCGGGCAGCAGGCGCAGGTTACCGGTGGGAGCATTCACGAAGAGCGGATCGGCGGCAAAGTTCCCGTTGCCATCCGGCGTGGCATTGAGTAGGTCCTGCACGTCCGAGTAAGACACCCCCGGACTGCTGAAGAAGTTGAATATCCCGCCGCCTGCCATGGATGCCGAGTTGCCCCAGATAATGCAGTTGATCACGGTCGGACCACTGTTGTTGTTGTACATCGCGCCGCCCGCTCGCGCCGAGTTGTTACTGAAGGTGCAATTAGTCACGACGGGACTGCTCATGTAGTTGAGCATCCCGCCGCCGATGTCGAAGGGTGTCGAGTTGCCCCAAAAGATGCAATTAGTCACGGCCGCATTGCAGAGGAAATTGGTCATCGCGCCGACGGATCGGGCCGAGTTGCTGATGAAGGCGCAACTGGTCACGGTCGGTCTGCCGTGGTCGTTGAACATCGCTCCGGTGGAGTCCGCTTTGTTGTTGCTGAAGATGCAGTTGATCACGGTCGGACTGCTGTTGAAGTTGTACATTCCTCCGCCGTGGGCGGGGTCGTCCGAATCGCTGCCGTGCACGGTGTTGTTGCTGAAGGTACAGTTGGTCACGGTCGGGCTGCTGTGGTCGTTGTACATCCCGCCGCCGAGGCTGCTGCTCGTGCCGTTCTGGAAGGTGAAACCCGAGAGCTTGGAGGCAGCACTCCGGTTCGTGACAGTCAGGCAGCGCCCGCCCGGTCCCCCGTTGGCGGCGCTGGGATCTACGACTGTCTGGCCCGCACCCGCTCCCTGAATGGTGAGGTCCGTAAGGCTCCACTGGAGCGACTCGTGATATGTGCCGGCGGCGACGACAATGGTGTCTCCGGCGCCGGCGGCGTCGATGGCCGCCTGGATGGTGGGGAAGTCGGCGGTAGGTACGTTCAGTGTGTCGGCGTGCGCGCAGACCGCGAACAGCATCAGGAAGGAGGCGCTTGCCAGAGAGGATAGAGGCCTCGGCAGGGCAGAGCGCAGGAGCAAACACCCGGACAAGCGAGTACCAAACATGGTTACCATCCTTTCGAATGCGGGCGGGGCCGCCGGCAGTTCCACGACCGCCGGGCCGGCTTGTTCAAGGGACTTCGATGCCAGTCTACACCGCTATCGTCAACGTATCGTCAACAAACGACACGGAAGGAAGCGGCTCGAATTCTACGGAACTTACGGCTGCTGTGCTCTCAGCCGATAATCTCCTGGGTGAACGCTGCATAGAGGGTTTCTGGGGATGGATGCGCGCTGTCGAATAGAGCTGTTTGGTGGATTGCGCCTGGTGAGATCGGAAGGGATCACCACGCGCTTCCGAACCGCAAAGGCTGCCGGCATCCTTGCCTTCCTCGCATTGCGGATTCGCGAGCACGTGTCGCGCGAGCTGCTTGTCGAGCTTTTCTGGCCAAACATGGAGTTCGAAGCTGCTCGCGGAAATCTCCGCACGTCCCTAAACTCGCTTCGAAAGCAGATCGAACCTGCCGGCGTCCCGTACGGGGGCGTGCTGATCGCCGACCGGCAGTGCGTGCGTCTCAACTCGGATGCGGTTACGACCGACGCCGACGAGTTCGGCCACGCGCTCGCGTGCGCCGATCGCGCCTCGGACGTCGGTGACCGGATTGGTTATCTCCACAATGCGGTCCGGCTCTACACCGGCGACCTCCTTCCCGGCCGATACGACGATTGGGCGATCCAGGAGCAGTCCCGTTGCCGGATCGCCTATCATGAGGCGCTCGGTTCAATTGCTAGCCTATCGGAGGGGGCGGGCGATCTGGACGCGGCGCTGTCCGCGCTAAGGAAGATGTCTGAAGAGGACCCGCTTAACGAAGAGGCCTGTCAGGCGCAGATGCGGGTTTGCCTTCCCATGGGGAGGGCGTCGGCCGCGCTTGAGTGTTATGAACGCCTACAACAGTGCCTGAATGAGCAACTCGGGATCGCGCCGAGCGCCAAAACGCACGAGATGGCTGAACTGCTGCGACGGGCGGTCGCCGGCCAGAGCGCAGCGAGAGATGCGGTGAACGCCACGCGGACGCGAGAATCGAGGCCGAGAGACCTACGCGACGCGCCCGCCGGCACGGACGCATCACATTCGGCGAACGCCTCCCTGATGCCCCCCGGCTTCGCGGCGCAATTCAGCGCCATCCCGCTGCAGATCACGCGGTTCTTCGGCCGCGCAAATCTGCTGGACGACCTGATCCGTCTAATGAGCAGTCCGGCGACCCGGCTGGTTACCCTTCTCGGTCCCGGCGGTATCGGAAAGACGCGGCTCGCGATTGAGGCTGCTGGACGGCTGTCACCCACGTTTCGCGGCCAGGTCTGGTTTGTCGCTCTCGCGGAACTGCCGGATGTTCGCCTGGTCCCAGCCGCTCTCATACATGCGCTCCGGCTTCCGCCGCCTGCGCAGGGCGACCCGCTCGAATATGTGTTGGAGGCGATCGGGGATAGCCGCTGCCTGCTGGTTCTCGACAATTTCGAACACCTGCTTCATGATCCGGAGTTTCCGGGCAAGAGCGACAACCCTATCACCAGCTCGAGTTCCCATTTGGTCCGGCTGCTGCTTCAGCGCGCTCCGCGACTCTGCTGCCTCGTCACGTCGCGACAACCGCTGCGGCTAGCCGGAGAACATCTGGTTCCGGTACCTCCTCTCGAAACACCGCTGCCATCGTCCAGATATTCCTTGCAAGAAGCGGTGGAGAGTGAAGCGGTCGCCCTTTTTGTCAGTCGTGCCCAGATGGCCAAGCCTGATTTCGCAATCACGGCCGCCAACGCGCCCCATGTCGCCGCACTCTGTCGCAGGCTGGACGGTATCCCACTCGCAATCGAGATGGCAGCTGCGTGGTCGCGTCTCCTGATTCCGTCTGCGATGATCGAGCAGCTGGATCGGCAGTTCGACCTGCTTATCAACCGAAGGCGCGACCTGCCTGAGCGCCACCGGTCGCTTCGGGCTGCGTTTTGCGGAAGTCTGGATCAGGTCGGCCCCGAGGCTCGGTCGCTCATGCGCCGCTTGGCCGTGTTCCGGGGCGGATGCACGCTCGACGCTATCGAGGCTGTATGCTTTGACGCGCGTGCGCTTTTCAACGTCCTGGACAGCCTCGCGGAGCTTCAGGAGTACTCCATTATCCATTCCGTGGATGCCGAGAGTGGTCCGCGCTATCGCCTTTTGGAGCCCTTGCGGGAACTCGTGCTGGAGAGCGCGCTTCCGGAGGACGAAAACATTAACCTCCACCGCAGACACGTGGACTTCTACGCGAAGTTTGCCGAGGCTTCCAGAGCGCATATTGCCCAACGCAGCTCGCGCGAATGGATTTCCCGAGTCGCGATCGAGCACGACAACATTCGCGCCGCCCTGCAGTGGTGCCTGTCGGATGAGAGTGCCGGGGAATCCGCGTTGAAGCTCGTGGTTGGGATGATTCCCTTCTGGACGGAGCGTTATTATCTGGCTGAGGCGCGACGTTGGATCGACGCATTCTTGCCGGCAGCATACCGATTCGGGGACCTCAAGGTTTTGGGACAGTTGCTAAAACAGGCAGGCTTTCTCGCTCTTTTGCAGGGAGATGTCGCGGCGGCCGGTCCTTTGTGCGGGAAGGCGTTGGACGTCGCCCGAGCGACCGCGAATCCATCTTTGATCGCATCGGCGCTGTCCGATCTGGCCGGTATGGCATTAGGTTCCGGCGAGTTGGACAAGAGCTGTCGACTCTACCGGGAGGCCCTGGAGGTAATTCGCGACACGGGTGACCAACACCAGCTCGTCCTGGCCCTCAGCAATCTCGGTGTCGCGGTCTTCTGCTCGGGGGCCCATCTGGAAGCAATCGCGCTTCACCGGGAGGGCCATCATATTGCCGTACAACGTGCTGATAGAAAATGGGTCGCGCTAACCGCTTTGAACATCGCGATCGCCGCCGTTGAACTGGGCGATTACGATGGCGCTCGCCGGTTTCTGCGCGAGACGCTCGACTACGCCGTCGAGCACTCGCAAACCGCATGGTTTGCGTCCAGCCTGGAGCGTCTGGCTTGCCTGGTGGCGCTGGACGGGCGTACTGAACAGGCCGCGCGCATTTGGGGCGCATGTTCAGCACTTCGGGACGAGGTGGGCATCGTGATCCCGTTCGACGAACGCCCATCTTTGGAGACTCACATCTCGGCGGCGCGCACGCGAGCGGGCCACGGCCTATTTCAGCGTAGTTGGAAGGAAGGCGGCGCCATGTCGCGGGAAGAACTCATCGACTACGTCTCCGGCCTGGACGCGCGACATGCCGATCGAGAAACTTAGCGCGGCCGCAGGCCGCCCCTCACTCCACCAGCGTCACCATGCCGAAGTCCATCGGATTCCAGCTCGGGTAGAGGCCGCCGCCCCAGTTCATCTGGCCGGCAAGGCCGTGCCCATCGTTATCGTTCACCTGAATCGATAGGCCGATGCGCGTGCCCACGGCGCCCTGGACTCCCAGCTCGGAGAGGGGGATTCGAAGCTGGTACATGCAGCCGCCGGAAGTCGGGACCACCGCCAGATCGTAGATCGACGAGTCGCGGGAGAGATGGCCGGCCGGCCGGCCGCCGCTATGGACCGGCGGCCGGAAGAGGGTGTGCCGGCCGCTGCCGCCGCCTGGCGAAGCGGAAGAGAGACAGTACTCGAAGGCCCGCGACCGCGCCGCAGTGCCGCGGACCGTGGGGTCGATGGCCAGCACGACGCTGTCGCCCTGGAGGATCGCGTCGCCGGAGGGGCTGGCCGTCGTCGCCGGGTGGTGCGTTTCGTCGCGAACGTCGACGGCGACGTAGAGATTGCGGTCGTCCCAGTTCAGGTAGCCGATCGCGCTCAGGTTATCGGGCGTCCAGGCGTAACCGGGCGCCTGGTAGGTGAGCTGGTTACGGCCGATGAGCGGGATCGGGCAGGTCCTGGTCCAAGTGTCCAGGCTGCCGCCCAGCTTCGGCGGCGCGTGCGTTCGATGCGCCTCGGCGACGTAGTCGGTGCCGCGGTACAGCGTGACGCGCAGGTTATCGAACGTCGCCCAGCCCTTTCCGTTCGCGAGCGGGAGGAAGCTGCAGGACTTCGCGCCCTCCGGCATCTGCTTGCGGCACGCGAACATCTGCCAGTAGAGATTGTTCGGCCCGCAGTAGATCACGGCCATGTCGAAGAGCTGGATGTCGCGTCCGTTCGCAAGATGGATCGTCATGTTGGAGCCGGCGTCCATGTCCTTGTTTCGCGCCCAGAACGTGTAGAGGTAGGTCTGGCCGCCGCGGACGGGCACGGTGCGATTGATGTTCTCCCAGCCGGTCGTGTTGGCGATCTTAACGACGTGCTGGCCGAGACCTTCGTGAAGTCCCTCCGCGGGCGCCCAGGTGACGGTCTTACCGTTGACGGCGAAGCCTTCCGGTCCCGTCCCGGCGGCGTTCGGCTGCTCGAACCCGCCATTAGGCAGCAGGTTGCCGAGCATATCCGGCGAGATGACGGATAGGACCATGGGCTTTTCGACGCGCCTGAGTGTGCCGAGTGCAAGGGTGGCCACGACCCTCACCGGGTAGTCGCTCGTCGCGGCGCTTTCCGGCACCCGAACGGCGAGCTCCTCGACGCGCGACTGCCCCGGCGCAAGCCGGAATGCGACCGTCCGGCTGAGATTCTGCCACTCGCTAGGCATCGTGAGCTCGACATATCCGCCGAGCTCTCGGGCGTAGGGGTTGTGCAGCCGTACGCCGATTCTGCCGATGCCGCCCCGCACCACGGCGACGCTTGGAAGCGCGGACGAAGAGCCGATGTTTCCAGCGCCGGCCCCGCTGCCGGTGTTGGCCGCGGCGATCTCCGGAACTACGAGGGCCTTGATCGTGTCCGGATCGGCGCCTTCGACAAAGTAGGGCAGGCGCGCTCTGGGAAGCTCCACGGTGCCGCTACTGGCGCGTACCACCGTCTCGTTGCCCTGGTAGTCGCTGATCGTCACGCTCGCGCTGCCCACGCGGAGCGGCGCCGGCGCGGAGCCGCCGGACGGATCGACCGACGCAACCAGCACAGTCTTCCCGTCCCGCTCAAACAGGTGGAACTGCCCGCCGTATTCGTCCTGGAAGGCGCCGAGCGGCGCTGCGCCGGCAAGCTTGCTGCTGAGGACCGCCAGCGTGGCCGTGATGGGCCGCGGCGTCAGGTCATCGAGCGCGTAGTCCCAGGAGCCGGCTGCGTCGCCGCGGCCGCCGAAGTAGGTTATCTTTCTGCAGCCGGCGGTAAGCTCGTCCGGCCACTGGTTGAGCACCCACGCCGCCTGCTCCGTGTTTTCGATCTCCTCGATGGTCGGTACCGCCCAGGCGTTTCGCCCGCGCGCCGTCTCGTCGTCCCAGACGGCCACGCCGGGCCGTCCCACCGCATCCAGGTCCTCGCGCGCCTCGCGCACGCCGCCGCCGTTCTGATAGTGGACCGGCAGGACGTCGATGTCCTTGCCGACGCCGGCGGCTAGCACCGCGTTACGGAACGACCGGGGCCACAGGCCGCCGGCCAGGATCGAGAGAAGGCTCGGATCGATGGACTTGGCGACCTCATTGCCGATCTTGACCATGCGCGTATACGATCCGACAGGGTCCTCGGCGCGGCCGGGCGTGATCTCGTTCAGCCACTCCCATCCGATAAACTTGCCCTTCAGCCGCGTGCTCACGGTCCGCACGAAATCGCGCCAGACGTCCTCGCGGAAATCGAATGCGTTATAGCTTATGCTGAACGCCGCGCCCTTGAACGCGAATGGCGGCGGATCGCCGATGCAGATCCATTCGCGAATGCCGTGCCGCTTGGCCGCATCCAGCTCGCGCTCTAGGTCGTCCAGCTTGTAGACGCCCGGTCCCGGCTCGACCCGATACCACGGAACGAACCTGCGGCACGTGGAGAATCCGAGCCGGCGCGCGACGGCCCAGGTCTCTTCGGGCGGAGAATCGCCCTCCACTGTCATGCCGAACTGCGTGGGGCGGCCGCGCGTGATCGCCGCGATATCCGGGACGCGCGCGACTGTGGTGCGGCGCGACTCCCAGCCCGGCACGTCCACGTCGACGGTGAAAGCGCCGCGCCGCGTTAGCTTGAGGTCCAGCGGCACCGCCTGGTCGTCGCGCTCGGCCGTAAATGGCGCCATGCCCTCGGCCGCCAACGCGCCCGTCGTGTCGCGGGCCACGTAGTGGAGGGTCCTGGCGTCGCCCGGCTTATCGACGTTCTTCAGCCGCAGCATCAGGCGGACCGGCTCGCCGTAGGTGAAGAGGTTGCCGGGCTCGGCTCCTTCGATCTCGAACTTGCCGTCCCGCCTCACAAAGCTTGCGTTAACGCGATGCTCCCAGGGCCAGGTCTTCCCGGCGGCATCGCGGAAGGTGCCGATGAGCAGAATGCGGTTTTTCTTGCGGACCAGGTCCAGCGCGGGCGGCACCCTGAAGTGGAACACGTGGCGGCCCGGGCCCGCCTGCCGAATGTCGAACGTGGTGAACAGGCCGGGATAGGGAATATGCCCGCGCTCCTTGATATATTTGCCGTCGGGCGTGTCGATCCAGGGCCCGGCCCCCCAGATGGCGAGTGTTGTCTTGCCGCCGAATTCGGTGGGATCGACGTAGTAATCGACTGGCACGTCCCAGGAATCGCCGCTGACGAGCGGTTTGCCGCCGCTCGAAACGTCGACCCACATCCAGCTCTTGTTGTAGTCCGGCTCCGGGGCCTTCGCCCAGATAGTAAATGGCAAGAGTACGAGGAGCGCGATGGCAAGCAGGCAGAATCGACGGGATCGGGCGGTCATGGAGGCGTTCCTTTCGGCGGCAGAGCCGAATGCCGGAGCGGGCGCGCTCCGGCTCTGCACAAGCTTACCAAAAGATACGGCTCCGGTCAAGTGCGGCGCGACATCGTGGCAGCGCCAACCGCGCCGTTGGCAAGTTGGCGGCCTGCTTCCGGCAGCGAGGCGCCGGGGGATCCGGAGTCGCTCCGGCCAATACGTCCGGGCGTGCTCAGAAGAGGTGGAAACTCGCGCTGAAGCCGTCCGTGTTGACGCCCGCTATGTCGCCGCTCCAGCGGTACTGCGCCGAGAGTGTTACGTACCGATGGAGCTTGAACGTCGCGCCGACCGAAACGCTCGGCACGAACGAAGTCGTGTCGAAGTGCTGGAGCTCCGAGTGGATGTTCCCCGCGAACAGTCCGGCGCGTACGTACGGAACCAGGCGGTTGACGTGGTTGTGCGCCGCCCTCCACTCCGCGCTGGCACCCGTCAGGCTGAACGAGTTGCCGCCTGTGAACGGCAGCCAGTGGTCGTTTGCGCCGGCCACCTCGATGCCGCCCGTCAGCAGACCTCCAAGGCGGTGGGCCGGCTTAACGTAAAATACCGCGTCGCCGCCGAACTTGGGCGTGCCGATAGCGCGTGTCGCGGACGCGTCCGTGAACCAGTAACCGCTTATGCCGGCGAATTGGCCGATGATTATTCTCCCATACTTTTCGGTGGGACTGAGTTCATGGGAGCCCTCCATCTCCTGGGCGCGCGCCCTCGGGCCCACGATCGACAGCGCGCATGCGATAAGCGGCACGAGCCACATCGTGCCGCGGCGATTCGATGAGAAAATGGTCGCGTTCATAATCCGGTCACTCTCCATTCAGCGGCCGAACTCGCAGGCGGCCGGCCCGCTGCACGAACCCGCCTGCGACGTTGGCGTTCCTTTCCGACGGACTGCGGCTATTGCCGTTAATTACGGCCTTGAAGCGGAATAGTCTCTGCGCAACGGCGAATCTGCCTGCCGGCTACGCTGCTGCGGGATCGGCCGATCGGGGCTCGGCGTCGCGGAGCGCCACCGACGACCATCGCTCGCGCGCCTCGACGGAGGCCCTGGCTGCGCGCCAAACAGGAGTTGGACCTCCTCGCGATGAATTCCGCTGCATGGCCTCGATTAGCGCCGAAAGTCTCGTGATGTGGCGCGTCCATCTGTTCGATGGACCCGCGCTGGCCGACTCGTCGGGAGTCGTCGTGCGCAAGTTCCGGTCCCAGCGCGTGGGCGCGCTTCTGGCCTACCTTGCGCTGCGACTCGGCCGCGCATGCGCGCGCGAAGCGCTGTGCGAGGCGCTCTGGCCCGATGCTGAGCCGTCCGCCGGCGCGAACAGGCTTCGTGTCGCCCTCGCGTCGCTGCGACGGCAGCTCGAGCCTTCGGGTGTTGCTTTCGGCGCAGTACTCGATGTCTCCGAGCCGGGCAGAGTGCGGCTCCGCACCGAAGCGGCCTGGTGCGACGCCCTGGCGTTCGACCAGCTCTGGGCGGCCAACCGGCATTCCGAGGCGGCAGCGCTGGCGGTCGGCGACTTCATGCCGGGCTACTACGACGAATGGCTGCTGGAGGCGCGATCCCGGTACGACCTGCTCCTGGACGACGTCGATCGCTCTCCCGGTAAGACCGACGCGCCGTGTACGGAGGACCCGCACGCCGCGAGGGAGGCGCGGCGCCCTCCGTCGCAGCCGCGCCTCCCGCTCTATCTAACGCGGTTCTTCGGACGGGAGCGCGAACGGGACCAGCTAAGCGACCTGATTCGCGCGAACCGGCTCGTTACGCTTGCCGGACCGGGCGGAATTGGAAAGACGCGGCTGGCTGTGGAGGCCAGCGCGGCCCTGGGCCGGGAGGCGGTATTCGTTCCACTCGCCGATCTGGACGACGCGGCACGAGTTCCGGACGCGGCGCTTCGCGCGCTCTTCATCGAAACGGGCGCGGACGGCGAGCCCGTGGACCGCATCGCGGCCATTCTCCGCTCGCGCGAGCCGCTGGTGCTGATTCTGGATAATGCGGAGCACCTGCTGAACGGCGTCAGCGAACTTGCAGCGCGCCTGCTCGCCGCGGCGCCGACGCTTCACATCGTCATCACGAGCCGCCAGACGCTCGACCTGCCAGGCGAAGCGATCATGTCGTTGGCGCCTCTGGAGCCGCCTTCACATCCCTGCTCGCCGGAGCGGCTCGCCGAGTTCCCGGCGGTCGCCCTGTTCCTCGACCGGGCGCGCCTGGTTCGGCCCGACTTTACCTGCACGGCTCGCAACGCGGAAGCAATCGTCACGATCTGCCAGCGGCTGGACGGGATGCCGCTCGGCATCGAGCTGGCGGCCGCCCGCATCTCGACACAGTCTCCGGCGCAGATCGCCGACAGTCTCGACGCCGGGCTCATGGAGCTGCGGTCGAGGCAGCGGGGCATACCGGAGCGCCACCGGTCGCTGCGCGCGGCGGTACAGGGAAGCTACGACATGCTCGACGGCCCGCAGAAGTCCCTCTTCGCGGCACTGTCGACCTTTCGCGATGGCTGGACGGGGGAGGCGGCCGCATCCGTCACGGGCGCCTCCAACCTCCAGGAGTGGCTGCCCGATATGGTAGCGCGCTCGCTCGTGG
>DATGJU010000182.1:0-6011 GCA_035295045.1 Chthonomonadaceae bacterium | reverse complement strand
GTTCTTCGGCGGCGTCTACGGGCTGGACCGGGACCGGCTGAAGCGCCGCAAGCACGAGGTGGTGGAGCTCGTCGGCATCGGCGCCTACATGAACCGGCGGAGCGGCCTGCTCTCCGGCGGCTGGCGCCAGCGCCTCGCGCTCGCCGCCGCACTCATCCACGAGCCGCAGCTTGTCTTCCTGGACGAGCCGACCGCCGGAATCGACCCGGTGGCGCGCCGCGACCTGTGGGACCTGCTCTTCGCGCTGGCCGCGAAAGGCACGACCTTCTTCGTGACGACGCACTATATGGACGAGGCGGAGCGGTGCGACGAGATCGCCTACATCTACCTCTCGAAGCTGATGGTCGACGGCACGCCGACCGAGCTGAAGGCGCTCCCGGACGTCTGCCCCGCCGAGACGCGCCGCGTGGCGGTGGCGGCGGGAAGCCCGGCACGGGCGCTCGCCGCGCTGAAAGCGGCGCCGTTCGCCCTCGACGCGACCCTGGTCGAGTCCGAGGTCCACTTGCTCATGCCGGAGGCGACTTCCGACGCGGAGATCGCGCGGGCGCTCGATTCAGCGGGACTGCCGAATGCCGCCGTCCGCCCCATCGAGCCGTCGCTGGAGGATGTCTTCGTGACGCTGACGCGCAGACTGGCGGCGGCGTAGGCATGCCCTCGCCGCTCTACGGATACCGCAGCGTCGTGGTCAAGGAGACGATGCACCTCCGCCGGGACGCCGCGACTCTCTTCTTCGCGCTCATCGTGCCGGTGGTGCAGCTCCTTCTCTACGGCTACGCGATCGACTTCGACGTCCGGCACATCCCGACGGCTGTGGTGGACATGGACCGCACGCGCGAGAGCCGCGAATACCTGCAGCGACTCCACAACACGCAGTACCTTGATATCACGCTGTACGCCGCCTCGCCGGGAGAGGCGGAGCAGGCCATTCGCAGCGGGCGGTGCCACGTGGCCGTCGTCATCCCGCCCGATTTCGCGCGTCGGAGCGGCACGTCCACGCCGCCGCAGGTTCGGGTGATGGTGGACGGCTCGGACAGCCAGGTGGCGACCCGGGCCCGCTTTGCGTTCGCCGCACCGCCCTCCGCCCAGGCCGTCGACAGCAGGGTGACCGTGCTCTATAACCCGGACAGCCGCACGCAGATCTATATGATCCCCGGCCTGGCGGCGATCCTGCTGCAGCTCATCACCGTGTCGCTCACCAGCTCCAGCCTCGTCCGCGAGCGCGAGCAGGGCACGCTGGAGCAGCTCATGGTCAGCCCGGTCGGCCGGCTCGGCCTCATGCTCGGCAAGCTCACGCCTTTCTTCGTGCTCGCCGTGGTCGAGATGTGCGCCATCCTCCTCATGGGCTGGCTGCTCTTCGATGTTCGCGTCGCGGGCAGCCTGGTGCTGCTGATCCTCGCCTCGCTGCCCTTCATCGCCGCGTCGCTGGCGGTGGGGCTGCTCATCAGCACCTCGGCGCAGAACCAGGCGCAGGCGATCCAGCTCACGATGCTGACGATGATGCCGACCATCCTGCTCTCCGGCTTCGTCTTCCCGCTGGAGACGATGCCCGGCCCGCTCTACCTCCTCTCGCAGGCCTTCCCGGTGACGCACTTCCTGCAGATCATCCGCGGCGTAGTCGTCCGCGGCGCCGGCTTCTGGGACCTCTGGTACAGCATCCTGGCCCTCCTGATCCTCATGGTGGTCCTCATCGCCGCCGCCACGGCCCGCTTCCAGAAGAGCTCCGCGTAGCGCCGCCTGCCGGCCTCCCGGCCCCAACCGCCGGCGCACCGAGGGACTTCGTCCAGGCAGAGTTCCAATTCAAAGCCGAGCGAGCCAGCGGGGTCTGACCGGCCCCCGGAAGGTCGGTCGACCGGATTTGTCAGCCGCCTCCGGCGCTCCGGCGTTCTCGCCCGGTTTCTGCCGCCCCCTCCAGGGCGTATCGGCGAAGAAATAACGCAAAGGATTACAGCCGGGTGCGGCGAATATAGGCCGGACCGGCGCCCCGTGGCGCCGGGCATGCACTCGGAAGCCAACCTTCGACATAGGAACTACGTCATGACGATGACTGGCGGGGGCGCGCCCGCGCCGCCGGACCCGACCGACTACCTCTCGACGCTGCTTCAGCTCGGCAGGCTGCTGAACTCCAGCCTGGAGCTGAAGGAGGTGCTCGATACCGCGATAGAGCAGGTCACGACGTTCGTCGGCGCCGAGCGCGGCTTCATCCTGCTCGTCGATACCACGAGCGGCAAGGTGTGGGGTCAGGCCGTCCGCAACATCGACAAGCAGGCGCTGGTGGAGACGCTTTCGGACGGCGATCCGGGCAACAAGGCGGAGATCAGCCGGACGCTCGTGGAGCAGGTGCTGGAGACGCGAGTCCCCGTCCTCTCGCACAACGCCATGGAGGACCCGCGCTTCGCGAGCCGGCAGTCGGTCCAGCTCTCCAATCTCCGCTCCGTGCTCTGCGTACCCCTGATCGCGCAGTCGCGGCTGCTCGGCATTATCTACCTGGACAGCCGGATCAAGACCGGCGTCTTCACTGAGCGCCACCTGGCCATGCTATCCGCCTTCGCCAACCAGGGCGCCGTCGCGATCGAGAACGCGCGGCTGTACGACAACCTTCGCCGCTCGATGGAGGAGCGGCTGAAGCTGCAGGACGCGCTGCATACGCAGGAGACGCAGCGGCTGGCGCTTGAGGAGGCGAGCCGGCTCAAGTCGGACTTCATCGGCTTCGTCGCGCACGAGCTGCGCAATCCGCTCACCACAATCCGAGGATACGTCCAGACGATGCTGGCAGACACCGAGCACACCCTCGGCGAGGAGGTGGTGCAGGAGTTCTACGAGGCGATCGAGGCCGACTCCGACCGCCTGCTGGACATGATCAACGAGCTCCTGGATGTGTCCCGCCTGGAGGCCGGCCGGCCGCTGACGCTCGCCGTCAAGGCGGTCGAGCTGCGTCCTCTCATCGAAAAGCTGGTGCGGCGGCATAAGTTCTACAAGTTCTACACTCCTCGCCATCACTTGTCCGCGGAGTTCGGCGAGCGGCTGCCGGACACGATCGAGGCGGACGAGGACAAGCTGAACCAGATCGTCTCCAACCTGCTGAGCAACGCGATCAAGTACTCGCCGGACGGCGGCGAGATCATCGCCAGGGTCGATCTGGACGGGCCGGACCACGTCGCGATCCGCGTCTTCGACAACGGGGTCGGCATGAGCGATGAGCAGCGGGCGCGGCTGTTCCGCCAGTATGAGCGGATCGAGCGGGACGACATCCGCAAGATCCCCGGCACGGGCCTCGGCCTCTACCTGGTGAAGAGCCTGGTGGAGCTGCACGGGGGCGAGATCCGCGCGGAGGCCGGGCCGAACGGCAAGGGCAGCGTCTTCGTCGTCAAGCTGCCGATCCGCCAGCCGGAGAGCTAGGCGTTCGGCAATCGGCTATCGGCCGCCGGAAAACTGGCTCCGCCTGCCTGTCTCCTCCTGATTGCCAATTGCCGATAGCCGACTGCCTATCTTTCCGATCGCCGGAGCTGCACCATGTATCGCAAAGTCGAGATCGCGCAATCGCACGCCGCCCTTCTCGCGGACATCCAGGCCACGACGCCGAAGGCGGGCCAGGGCGTCTTCTGGTGGATGGGCCAGCACACGTTCATCGTGAAGGCCGGCGGGCTCGTCACCTACGTCGATCCGTTCTTCGCCGATTGGCCCTCGCGCCAGACCCCGCCGCTGCTCGCGCCGGCCGAGGCGCGCCATGCCGGCCTCGTGCTCGTGACGCACGGCCACGGCGACCATCTCGACCCGGAGTCGCTGCGTGCCATGGTGGACGCTTCGCCCGATGCGCTCTTCGTCTGCCCCCGGACCGAGGCGGAGCGGATGACCGGCGAGGCCGGAATTCCAGCCGGGCGGCTGCACGCCGTGAGCGCGGGCGAGACCGTCGCGCTGGCCGGTGCGCGGGTCACCGCGATCAAGGCGAAGCACGAGAGCTTTGACGAGCATCGGGAGCTCGGCTTTCCGTTTATCGGCTACGTCGTCGAGTGCGGCGGCATCGCCTTCTACCACGCGGGCGACACCATCATGTACGACGGCCTCATAACCACGCTCAGGCAGGGCCCGCGCCTTGATGCGATGTTCCTCCCAATCAACGGGCGCGATGCCGAGCGGTTCCGCAGCGGCTGCCTGGGCAACTTCACCTTCCAGGAGGCGGCCGAGCTCGCCGGCGAGCTGCGGCCTGGCCTGGCGGTTCCCGCGCACTACGATATGTTCATCGGCAACCAGGAAGATCCCGCGAGGTTCGTGGATTTCCTCGCCGCCAAGTTCCCCGGTATCCCCGCATGGGTCGGCCCGGCCGGCGCCCGCGTCCCGTTCCCGCCGTCGGTCTGATCGCGCGGGTATAATCTAGCGTTCAACCTGCATCCACAGAGGGAGAGATCGATGGCACCCTGTCGAACGGTCGCGGCCGTGGCGCTTATCGCCGCCGGCGTCCTGTTCCAACCGCCCGCCCGCGCCCAATCGGAAGCGGCCGCCCGCAAGGCGATCCTGGCCATTTTCGCCGCCCGCGACTCGGCGCGCCAGAAAAAGGACCTGGACGGAAGTCTTTGCAACCTGTCGCGGGAATTCGTCGTGGTGACGTCGGACGGCCAGAAGGGCGACGCGGCGTACCTGAAGCGCCGGATGGGGCCGCTGGTCTCGATGGCCCAGGACGTGAAGTCCCGCACCAGCATCGTGAAGTTCGCGTCGAAGGGCAAGAGCGCGACCGACACGTCGAAGGTACACATCGAGCTTATCGCCATGAGCGGCCAGACGCAGATGCCGCAGCGGTACGTCGTCGACGCCACGATCGTGGACTCCTGGGTCTATGCGGACGCGCGCTGGGTAGAGAGCCGGATGGTCACCAAGTCGCAGACCGTTACGGTCAACGGGAAACGGGTCGAGGCGCCGCGCGCAAAGGGCAAAGGGCCCGGCGCAGCGAGGCGGCCCAGGATGGGCGGCGGCAAATAGGTCGGCTGAAAGGAACCGCATGCGATACGACGTTTTCGGAATGTGCAACCCGCTGTACGACATTCAGGCCGAGGTGCCGGAGTCGGTGCTGGCCGAGCTGGACGTGCAGAAGGGCGGCATGTTCCTGATCGACGCGGACCAGCAGAAGCGGATGGTCTCGCGGATTTACGATCACATCGTCAACGCCGAATCGGGCGGCTCCGGCGCCAATACGATGATCGGCCTCTCGCTGCTCGGCGGCAGGGCGTGCTACGCGGGCAAGATCGGCAACGACGAGCACGGCGCCCTCTACTCCGAAAGCCTGCGCGCCAAGGATGTTGCCGTCAGCGTCAAGTCGGGGGACGGCACAACTGGTATCTGCCTGGTGCTGATCACTCCGGACACCGAGCGCACGCTGTGCACCTACCTGGGCATCTGCCGCGAGCTCGGGCCCGAGGATCTGGACATCGAGGCGATTCGATCGAGCGCCTACCTCTATGTGACGGGCTATCTCTGGGATACCGATTCGCAGAAGGCGGCCGTCCTCCGCGCAATGCGGGAGGCGAATGCGGCGGGAGTCAAGGTGGCGCTCAGCCTCTCCGACCCCTTCTGCGTGGACCGGCACAAGGCCGACTTCCTGGAGATCACGGCGAAGTACGTCGACCTCCTGATCGGCAACCATGAGGAGGCGCAGGAGCTGGTGGACGCGTCCGATCCTTACGATGCGATCCGCGTAACGGCGCCGCTCTGCGACATGGCCGTCGTCACCATGGGCAGCAGGGGCGCGCTGCTGCGGCAGGGCGACCGGGTCATCGAGGCCGCGGCGCGCAGGATCAGCCCGGTGGATACGACGGGCGCGGGCGACATGTACGCCGCCGGCCTGCTCTACGGCCTGACGCACGGCATCCCCCTGGAGAAGACGGCGGAGCTGGCCTCCTACGTAGCTGCCGAAGTGGTCGCCAAGCTCGGCCCCCGGCTCGAGTCGGTCGATCCGGCGGTCGTTGAGGGAATCCTCGGGTGAGCCGCCTATCCACGAAATACACGAAAGCACACGAAAAGAA
>DATGJU010000181.1:0-3912 GCA_035295045.1 Chthonomonadaceae bacterium | reverse complement strand
GCAGTCGGCAATGGGCACTCGGGGAATTCGAGGCGCAAAACCAGATCGCCCGCCCCGCATCCCCACCAGCTATCAGTTACCGACTACCAGCTACCGTGCCCCCCGCTCGCCTCTCCTTCTCCAGGTGAATCTGCAGTACCTGCACGTCTCCCGGCCGCAGGCCCGGAATGCGCGCGGCCTGGCCCAGCGATCGCGGGCGGATGGCCGCCAGCTTTTCGCGGCCCTCGTGCGAGATGCCGCGCACGACCGCGTAGTCCAGGACCGCCGGTATCTCCACCGACTCCAACTGGGCCGCGAGCCGCACCTGAGAGTCCTGGCGGACGATGTAGCCCTCGTACTTTGCCTGGATCTCGACCTGCTCGGCGATCTCGGGAGGGACCGCGTCCGCCGCGGCCTGCTCAGGATAGAGCTGCCGCGCCAGTCTGTCCAGATCGGCAAAGCGGACCTCCGGGCGGCGCAGGAGCGTGAGCAACGAGGACTTGTTCACTGCCGCCGAAGCGGTGCCTAGCGCGGCAAGCGCGGCGTTGTCCTTCGGCAGCACGTGCGTCGTCCGGAAGCGCTCAGTTTGGAACGTGATGGCCTCCTGTTTCGCGCGGAACCGCTCCCACCGGGCGTCCGAAACGACGCCCGCGGCCCGGCCGACCGGCGTAAGGCGCTGGTCCGCGTTATCGTGGCGCAGCAGCAGGCGGTATTCGGCGCGCGAGGTGAGCATCCGGTAGGGGTCGATGACGCCTTTGGTCACCAGATCGTCGATCAGGACGCCGATGTAGCTGCTCTGCCGCTCCAGGACGAGCGGGGGCCGTCGCTGCGCCTGCAGCGCGGCGTTCATTCCCGCCACGATGCCCTGCGCCGCCGCCTCCTCGTAGCCGCTCGTGCCGTTAATCTGGCCGGCGAGGAACAGCCCCCGAACGTACTTCACCTGCAGCGTCGGGTCGAGCTGGTCCGGGAAGACCACGTCGTACTCGACCGCGTAGCCCGGGCGCAGCATTTCGACGCGCTCCAGGCCGGGCAGCGTCCGAAGGAATTCTATCTGCACCTCGGCCGGCAGGCTGGTCGACATCCCCTGGACGTATACCGAGGGACCGTCCCATGTCTCCTGCTCCAGGAATACCGGGTGCGAGTCCTTGTCCGCGAACCGGACGACCTTGTCCTCGATGCTCGGGCAGTAGCGCGGCCCGATGCCGACGATCCGGCCGCCGTACATCGCGGACCGGTGCAGGTTGTCGCGGATCACGGCGTGCGTCCTCGCGGACGTCGCGGTCTGCCAGCAGGGCAGCAGCGGCCGCGGTGGATCGAGCGCGTCGTTCAGGAACGAGAACGGCGCGCAGTCTTCGGAGGGGACGGCAGTCGTCGCCTCGAAGTCTATCGTTGCCCGATCGATCCGCGGCGTCGTGCCGGTTTTGAAGCGGCCCATCCGCAGGCCCAGCCCCGCGAGCGCCGCCGACAGGCCGACGCTCGGCGCCTCCCCGTGCCTCCCGCCGGCCGACTGGCTCTCGCCGCAGTGCATCAGGCCGTTCAGGAATGTGCCGGTGGTGATTACAACGCTCCCGGCGACCAGCTCCGTGCCGTCCGCGAGGCGAACGCCGCGAATCTGATGGGGTGATGGAGTGATGGGATGATGGGGTGAGTCGGAATCCTCTACGTCGCTCGTGGTCCATTGCCGATTGCCGATTGCCGGCTGCCGGCGCTCCACGATCAGGTCTTCCACGGCGGCGGCGATCAGCGTCAGGTGGGGCGTCGACTCGATCACGGCCCGCATCGCGCGGGGATAGAGGTCCTTATCGGCGTGGGCGCGGAGGGTCTGAACGGCCGGGCCCTTGCCGGTGCCGACACAGCGGATGTGCGTGAGCGTGCGGTCCGTGACGAGGCCCATCTCGCCGCCGAGCGCGTCCACCTCGCGCGCGAGGTGGCCCTTGGCCGGGCCGCCGATCGAGCAGTTGCAGGGCAGGTGAGCGATGCGATCGGGGTTCAGCGTGACAAGGGCGGTGCGGGAGCCCATTCGCGCGGCAGCCAGCGCCGCCTCGCACCCGGCGTGCCCGCCCCCGATTACCAGTACGTCAAAACTCATGAGGTGCCTTGAATACCCGTGCGCTGCTCACGCCTCCCAATGCTCGTCAGACTCGATCTCCTCGAGGAGTTTGGCGATTGCATCCTCGTCCATTTCGAGGATCAGGTCCTGGGCGGGCGGGCTGCCCTCGTCCGGCGCGTCCATTCCCTCCGCGTGTTCCGGCTGCTCTTCGCCGAGCAGGTCTTCGAGCGTCTTCTGGAACTTTGGATCGTCCACGGACGGGTAGATACCCGTGGTGAGCAGCGTCCGCAGATGCCCGCGCTCCTGCATGGCGACGGAGGTGATCGCCGCCATACAGCGCGTCGCCTGCTGCTCTGTCAGCGTTCCATCCTCCACCGGTATCTCTATGCTCGCCGTGACCTCCAAATCGCTCGGATCGACGCCGAACTTGAGGAACTTGTACTGGCGATTCAGGTCGAGCAGGCGCAAGAGCACCGGCTCGCGATCGGTGATCCCGGTCAGACTGAGATAGTAGGGGATGAAGAAGCGGACGTACTCGCCGTCCTCCAGGAGCTGGATGTAAACGGTGATCATCTGGCCCTGATGCGGGAACGGGTAGAGCAGCGTGCCGTCGCCATCCGAATAGAACACGGCGTTGGGCCGCTTCAGAACGGTCTGCAACTCATCTATTGTCATGCCCATGACGCCGAGCCACCTTTCTTCGCGACCGCCATTTCGAAGACATAATCCTCAGCACCGAGTCGTCCGTCTGTGCTTCCCGATTCCCCGCCGATCCACTAATCCCCTGCAACCCTGCCGGGCGCCACCTCGCCTGGGCGCTCAGCCTCGATACTCTCCATTATAGATAGACATACGCACGACAGCCAAGGTTGCATTCCCTGCCGGAGCGGCCGGCGCGGTTTACGAGCCGTCTCCATATGGATAACGACGTTCCCAAGATGATTCTCGGATCGTTTATTCCGCAACAATGCGGAACAAACAGGCGATACGGCGGCCGGCGCTCGGGCCGTTCGTCCCTGTACGGCTGCTGGCGCGGACCGGCCCGGGTTCGCGCACGGGCTGTCGGTCTGCGGATGGCGCGGTTTGGAGGCAGACGGGTCGTAATCCCGTACTTATCCGAGGCTTGCCGGACCCGTGGCGCGCCAATAATCCACCAATGACGCCTGCCCGGATTTGGGCGCCGGGCCATAAGACCGGTCGGCGCCCGCAAGTCGGCACGCGGAGTGCAGAAGCGCCAGGCGCCGGGAATCGCTCATGTCAGGGACGCCATCATGCTGTTTGTGACTTCGTCGCAAGTTACCGAGGGAATGTGCGTCGCCGAGGATGTGGTCGATCACGGCGGCCGAATGCTGATCTCGCGCGGCCAGCGCATTGGGCCGGAGCACCTGAAGCGCCTGCACAAGTTCGGCATTCAGTCGCTGTTCATCGACCAGAATCGCGGCGAGAAGCCGAAACCGGTCGGCAAGTCGAGCCTTCGGAAGCAGTGCGAAAGCGTCCTCAACACCATCTGCTGCCGCTTCACGTCAGGAGGGTCGCCACCGCCGCCGGACCCCGGAGAGATTCGGGCCGCTGCAGATGCGCTGGTCACGTCGCTCGTAAAGGCGGGCAAATCGATCGTGTCCCTATCCGGCAGCGCGGAAGACGAGCAGTTGACGCACCACTCCATCAACGTGGCGGCGCTCGCAGTCGCGCTGGCCATCGATCTGCGGCTCCCGCGGCAGATGCTCATGGAGATCGGCAGCGCGATGCTGCTGCACGACGTAGGCTTCATGCTCCTGCCGCACGAGCTCTACCATCGGACGGAGCCGCCCTCTCGGTCCGAGGCCCGCCAGCTCAAGGCGCACACCGTCCTCGGTTACGACTTCGTGCTCAAGACCGGCGCC
>DATGJU010000180.1:0-14743 GCA_035295045.1 Chthonomonadaceae bacterium | reverse complement strand
GCGGTCCGCGATGGCGATACGTCGATCGTTGCGCGCCTCCTGCAGGCTAAACCGCAGATAATCAACGCGAAGGACGAGAACGGCAAGACACCGGTGGACATTGCGAAGGAGAAGGGCGACACAGAGATGGAGGGACTGCTGCGACGCAAGGGTGGCCACGAGTAGGCGCGATGCCCTTCTCGTCACGCAAGACGCGCGGGTGGACGCGCCTAGCCGCGTGGCCGCTTGCGGCGCTGGCCGGCATGCTCTCCACCGCTGTGGGCGGCCAGACGGCGGACCATGGCGCGGCCTCGCGGAATGCGCCGACCCTCGCTGACGCGATACGATTCGCTCCTGCGCCGTCAAGGGCTGTGATGGTGGTATGGCCGGAAGCCGTGTCCCTGCCCGCTGGCGCAAGGCGGCCTCCAAAGGGCGCCACGATCGAGCACGCTGCCGCGGCCTTTCGATTCGAGCTCCTGCCGGTGCGCGGCATCTCCGCCCTGGCGCCACGGTTCCGAGTAGATGTTGCCCACGCCGGCGGATCGGTCGATCCGTACCGCAACGCACCGCCTGATGCGGCCTTCACTTTGCTCGCCGCCGGCCTCGATGATGCACAGCGGCGTGCGCTTTTCAGCCAGCAGGGCCTCGGCAGGGACGACCTCTCCGCGCCCGTGGCTCGCGGCCTCTTCGAGACCCTCTTTTCCGCGGACACGCTCACGATCCGGCGGCGCGCGACGCCGGGCCGGCCGCCGGAGCCGGAGCGCGAAATCGGCGGCATCTCCCTGCAGCAGGCGCGGCTCCGCGTGGGCGCCTGCGTGCGCATGGCCTACCACACTTCCGGCAGCGATGCGATGGAGCTCGCGCCCATTCTCGGAACGGAGGCCGGTCCACGGATCTACGAGACTGCGGACCAGCGCCACCTGGTGAGCGCCCAGACGGTGGACGGCTTCGCGGTCCGGCGCGTGCAGCCGAACACGGCGAAGCCCGGTCAGCTCGATTTCCAGGCCGCCGCGCTCCGCGCCGAAGTCCCCACACAGGGCGTAAAGACGGTAGGTGAGCTGATCGCGAGAGTGGCCGCGGCGACCAAGCTCGAAATCTATGCCGACAGGCGCTTCGAGCGGCGCAGCCTCGTGCTCCTCGGCGCGCCGAGGTCCCTGCGCGCCGGCGACCTCCTGGAGGCTCTCGCGCTGTGTGTCAGCGGCGCCTACCGGCGCGTGGTCGGCGCCGTTGTGCTGACTGACGCGGTCGAGGGCCTGGGCGCCCGCCGCCGCAAGATCGAGGAGCTGGAGGCGGACGGCGACGCCATTCGCGCCGGCCCGCTTCGTGAGGCACGGCCGAAACTCCACGCGGCCGGCGGGATGAGTACTGCGCCGCTCGGCTTCTTCGGCGATCCGCTCGCGCCGACCCCGGCCCAGCGCGAGAACGAGGACCGCGCGAGCGCGCCAACTGGGACGATCTCTGTCATCCACCTCCCGTTCGAACAGCTTACGGTCCCGCAGCAGCAGGCCCTCAAGCGCATCTCGGAGGCGCTCGAAAGGGAGCACGCTGCGCATCCCGACGCAGGCTACCCGCCGACGGTCGATTTCGAGCGCGACGTGGACCTGCAGATCGCGCCGTCGATTCAGCTGATCCTGCCGGATGTCGACGGCCCGATCGACACCGGCCTCGGAGAGCTTGTCGCCGATCTGTTTCGCCCCCTAGCGGCCACGCCTGCCGACAATCGCAAATCGGCCGCCGGAGGATCGCCATCCGCGGCCGTCGATCGGCCCTCCGATCCGCTCAGGCGGGCCGATGGCGGCGCGGCGGCCCACTCCCAGGACACGCCCGTCGTGGCTCCGCGATCCCAGGTCCAGCCGGCCGCCGAGCCGGCGGGCGCTCAGCGGAGTTCAGCGGATGCCGGCGCCGGTTCGCTTGCCGATCGTACGCGTGGTATTCCGCGGCGAGCGCTGCTCGCGACGGTAACGGGACAGGATGCGCTCGAGGCCACGGTCGCCGCAATGCGCAGGCTCGGTTTGAACGAGCTCTGGCTGCCGGTGTTCACCGGCGGCAAGGCGGCGATCCGGACCGGTGCGGCGGAGGCCACGTCCGAGCCGGACTTGCTGGACCGGGCGTTGAAGCTCACCGCCGGCACGGGGATCGTGGTGTATCCGGCGCTCGACCTGTTCCGGTGGGGGCCGGAGCCGCCGCGTGATGCCGAGGACCTGACGATCACCGGCGGCAGCTCCGTCCAGTCGGCAGAGCGCAGGCTCCGCCGCGCGCTGCTCGCCGGGGCGCCGGCGGATCGGCCATCCGGTTCGGCGCTGCGCGATGTCGTCGTTTCGCCGCTCGCCCCGGAGCCGCCCCGCGAGCTTGCCTCGGTCGCCGCGGCTGCGGCGCGCCGCGCCGGTATCGGCGGCATCGTGTTTCGAGAGGCCTGCCCGCCAGGATACGACGTGCCGGAGACCGTCCGCCACGTCGAGCCTGAGGACCGTTTCGGATACACGGAGGCGGCGCGCGTCGCCTTTCTCCGTCTCCACCACGCCGATCCGATCGACGTGACGCAGCGACGGACGGTCCGCGTCGCTTACGATCGCGCCGACACCGCGCTGCCCGGATTCGACGACGAAGAGATCGACCTGGCGCTAGACCGCGAGTGGAATGGTTTCTGCCGGGAGGCAAACGTGGCGGCGTTGACCGCGCTGTGGGAGACGATAGCGCGTGCGAAGCCCGCGGCGAGGGGCGGAGCGGCCCGCCCCTTCGTTTACATGCGTGACCGGCGCGACGACGGAGACAGCGGCTGGTACGGCGCATGGTCCGGCCCCGGCGCAGCGCTGCCGACGTACCGGATGAGCTTCGAGGATGGCTTGCTCACCCCGGATTCGCTGCCCGTGGCGCCAGCCGACGCGCAGGCGCGCGCCGAGAGCCCCGTGAACCTGTTGCGCGTTCCGATCGGAGCGAGCCTGGATGAAGCCACGATCCTGCGGAGGTCGTCGGATGTCCTTGCCACTCTGGCGAGCCGCCGCAACTGGGAGGGATTCGTGCTGGAGATGACGCCGACGAATTAGACCAGGGCCGGTCGCGCCATCCCGTGCCGGCGGCTGCGACGGGCGCCCTGGCGTCGAGCTTCGAGTCGATGGCGCCGCGCCGGACATGCCTATCCGCACCGGCAGTTTAGGCGGCCCTGAGGTTGGCAGCGCCCGTCAGTCACCTGCCCGCCGGTAGTACGCTGCGATCGCCCGCTGCTTAGCCTCGTCGTCCTGCAGGCCGTGCCATGCGAAGGCCATCACTCCGGTCGCGGGCGGCGCGCTGCCGGATGCCAGCGCCGCCTCGACCTGGTCGACGGGAACCGACTCGCCCCAGTCGGCCACCTGCACGATGGGCCAGATCCGCTTCGGCTCATCCGGCGCGCCCGCTATGCCGAGATAGCCCCCAAGCCACTCCACCTGCCGCCGAATCCACGCGACATCGGCGACGTGGCCGAAGCGCGCGTGGTAGGGCATGGGGCTGAACACGTCCAGGAAGTCCGCCTGCGCCCGCATATCGATCGCCAGCTTGGCGCGCAGCGCGCCGCTGCGCTCCTGGTCGGTCCAGGGGCAGTGGAACGTGCCAAGCAGCGCGCCGGGCCGCTCCGCGTCCAGAATGTTGCGGAGGTCGCGCACCCAGCCGGTGAACACCGCGCACCGCCAGGTCAGCCAGCTCTCGCGGCCTTCGCCCAGCAGGAACCCGGACCGGTCGGACGGCGCGCCGGAAGGGACCGCGACGCCCGATTCGCGCATGAAGATCTCGATACATCGGGCGCAGAAGCAGGTATCGGGCAGGATGGGCGTCGCCTGCTCCCAGCTCGAGTGCGCGTGATGGTAGTCCAGCCAGATACCGTCGATTTCGAACTCGCGAACGGCGCTCCGAAAGGCGGCCAGCCGGTGCGCGCGGTAGCCAGGATGCGTCGGGCAGGCGCCCTGCCAGCCGTCCGGCGTCGGACAGACCGCGCCATCCGGCCCGATCGGCGCGGAGTCCGGATGGCCGCGGACAAACGCAGCGTCGTGCATCGTATTGAACTCGGCGTAGACGTACGCTCCCTGCTCCCTCAGCAGCGCGATCGCCTCCGCCGTGAGCGAGCCAGAGCCGATCCAGACGGCGTTGACCCCGTAGTCGGCCAGCGTCTCGCCGCGCTCGATCCACCGTGTCGGGACGCCGCCGTAGATGCCTCGAATGCCTGTCGGCGGTCGATTCACGATCCTTCCTTTCGTCATAGCGCAGCCGGCGCGAAACCGCGCCCGCGAACGCGGGGGTTCCGTGCGGCGTCCACCGACTCCTTCACCGCGACGCGGACGCGTTCGGCACGCCGAGTCCGCAGGGCGTCCCGAGACGGCCCATCAGCGGCGTTCGAAGCAGTAGTTTTCTCATTATCCAGCCGTCATCCGGCACGCCCTTTTGGAACTGTCGGCACGCCTGCTCGATCAGTCCGGACCACCAGATAGGTGTGATGCGGTCCAGCGCCGCCGCGTCGAGCTTACGAACCTCATCATAGCCGTAAACCACCTCGTCGTACTTCCCACGCCATGCCAATGCGAAGTCCGCCTCTAAGTGATCGCTACGCGCCAGCTCGAAATCCAGAATGCCGGAGAGCGCGCCATCCTCAAACAGTAGGTTCCACGCCGCGAAATCCCCGTGTACCAAGTGGGAGGGTTGCATGGCAAGCGAATCGAGATCGACATGCTCTCGCGCGCTGTCGAGGTGCCAGCGGACGGCGCGAGCCTCTTCCGGCGCAGTTCGCTCGTAGGCAAGCAGAGTCGCGTCCAGTTCCGGGTCCGCAAGAATCTCTTCGCAGCGCCGCCAGCCCTTTCGACTGCCGAGGTCGGGCAGTTCGGATGACGTCGCGTGGAATCTGGCCAGTAGGCGTCCGCGCTCCCGCTGCTCCGCCGGCCCGTTATCGGCCTGAGGAGCGCCCCGAAGGTGCGAGCACAGGCTCCAGACCGATCCATCCGCCTCGATCGGCCCCTCAAGCAGTCGGGGAACAGGCAGGCCGGTGCGGAGGAGGCGCTCCATAAGCGCCAGCTCGTAGTCCACATCGGACGGATCGCCATGCCACCGGCGGAGCACGCACGGTCCCCACCGCGACATCACGAGCCAGTGGCGGTTCAATCGTCCGCCCATCCAGCGCACTGGCCGAATTCGGAGCATTCTGAGAATGTCCGGCCCGGGCTCGTTGGTCATGCTTCCGTCCGTCACCGCCGCAAGCCTCGCACACCGCGAAGCCGCCCGGTGTGTCCCCGCCAAACGACGAAGGATAATCCTGGCGCGAAGGGAAACGTATCCCCGTCCCGCGGTAACATCGCGCCAGCCACAAGCCGCAAGCCACAAGTCACGAAGGAGCCACGCGTGCCAGCACTTCGCCAGAAGATACTCATCCTTTATGCCGCGACGCCGGACCTGCGCAGCGGCATCGGCGCGTGGGCGTTCTACGACGGCACGGGCAAGGAGCGACACACCACCGGCGACAGCGACACGCCGCCGTATGGATCCGTGCTCGCGGCCATGCGGGACGGCTGGCGCGTCATTCAGTTCCCGCAGCAGTTTCCAGCATACCCCGGCATGGAGCTGAGCACGTCCTATCTGCGATTCGAGCACATCCTGGAGAAGATAGAGGAGGTCGATGATGCCGGATAAGAGCCACCTGCTTAGCACCGTCCAGATGGCGAACTTCGCGGCGGACGGTCTGCTGGTGTTCCACGACCTGGTGCCGGACGCAATCAACCGCGAGGTGATGGACGAGCTGGACAACAAGCGGATCAACTTCGGCTACGAGCCGCAGGGCCAGCCGCTGGAGGATCTGTGGCGCGAATCGCGCGGCATCGGCGCGGTCATCCGGATGCCGGAGGTCCAGGGGATCATCCGCAGCCTTGTGGGTCCAGGCTGCCTTTACGATCACCACTGCCCGCACCGCGTCGCGCCGGGACACGTGGAGGGACAAATCTGGCACGCCGACGCCATCATCGATACGCGCCTGCACTTCGACGTCCAGCTCTTCTACTATCCGCACGATACGCCGCGCGAAATGGGCGGCACCATGTTCCTGCCGGGCAGTCAGTTCCGTCGCATCCACGAAAGCGATATCGGCCGGTACCAGAACTTCGTCGGCCAGCTCCCTATCGTGTGCAGGGCCGGGACGCTCGTCGTCGGCCACCATGGCCTCTGGCACTGCGCCCAGCCGAACCTCACCGATCGCCTGCGCTACATGTTCAAGATTCGGCTCAATCCGACCGTGCGCCAGCTGCTGCTCTGGAACACGGACGATCTCGACGACCCGCAAGTGCCGGGCATCCTGTTCCGCAACCACAAGTGGTACGGCAACGACGACCGGCTGGAGTACGCCAACCGGATCAAGTTCTGGCGGTTCCTCACCGGCAACGAGCGCTACGACGCGCACTACTGGCTGACGCGCATCGAGAACACGCCGGAGCGGCTGGCGGCCAGCCACGCCGCGTGAAAGCGCCTCTCAGACACTCCGCCGCGTAACGGGCCGGGAGTTGGCTGCACCCGACGGAAGCCCGACACCGAATCGGGCTTCCTCCGCTCGCCGCGCCGCTACGGCTTCCGGACCGGCGGCACGATCATCGCAGGCGTCGATTTCAGAGCCGCCGGCAGGACCGTCGGGGCCTTCGGAGCGCTCCGCGGCTTCCTCAGCCCGTAGTGCAGCCCCTTGCTCGGCGGCTGCCGGAATAGCTCCGGGCGGATATACTTCCCCTGCTCCTTCGCCGGTTTTTCTACCTCGACGGCCAGAGGATGCGCCTTCGCGTAGGCGTCGTTGCGGGCGCCCGTCACCTGCCAGCAGACCTTCATACCCGGACTGCCGCCGGCTATCTCGAACTGGTTCCGCTCGATCTCCTTTGCGATGTAGACCGGCGCGCTCTTGCCTACGCAGGTGAGCTGGTAGCTAAAGTCGCGGTTCTCGGCGGTGAACCACTCGGGCATCGTCACCGTCGCCTTGCCGTCGCTGTCGAGGTTGACGTTGCCGCGATAGAGGTTCATCATCTCGTTGCTCTCGATGCAGGAGTGGAGCAGGTACTTGTGCGCTGGGTCCAGCGGATGATCAAGCCTGAACGCCTTTTGGCCCTCGACGTACAGGTCTTGCTGGACGGTAAGGCCACCGTCAATATCGACCGGGCCGACGAAATAGCCTGCCAAGGCGCCGCCGCTTGCCGTTGTGCCGTTCCAATGACCATACAGGCCAACGCTTCCACTGCCGTACACGCCAATCCCGGTATCCGAATAGGCATCGATCGCATCGCCGGTACTCGCTTGCGATTGCAGCCCGATTCCCGTGCCGCCCGCCGATGCAAAGACGCCATAGCCCTGTCCGCCCGTCACGGCGCCATAGACTCCGTAGCCATAATTGGGGCAGACCCCTTCGACACCGTACAGACCTCCTACCCCATAGACTCCGGTGCTGCTGCCCGCCGTACCCTGACCGACTACGCCGGTCGCGCTGCCCAAGCCGATGACGCCGTTGCCTCCGCTGTTGGAATTGCCGCCATAAACCCCGGTCCCGTTCGCGGTGGAGCAGTACCCCACGACGCCGTCCGCGCCGCCGATGCCGTAGACGCCCCAACTGTCGGCCGCCGTGCCCTGCCCCTCGACGCCGACGCCGCTGCTGGCGCTGTTGCCGAAGGTGACACCCGGACCGGACGTAGAGGTTGTGCCCGCGTAGGGCAATGTCCAGGTGAAACCGTTTCCGAAAGCAGGCGTGTAGGCGATGCCCACGCAGAATAACACGGCCGCGCCGGTCCAAATCAGGACCGGGGTCCAACGGAATGTACCTTTGCGCTTCATGGCGTTTCGTCTCCTATGCGAGTCCGCGCCTTCCCTCAGGATGGCGATTGGCATACTTACCTGCGCCAATTGTACCCGTAGCATGAAGACCGCAATATGGACGAAACGAGAGGAGACTCGTGGACGGTCAGGGGGCGCCGGAGGTCGCACCCTACTCACGGCGGACCGACCATCGATCGCCGATTGCCGGTTGCCGGCTGCCTACGGCCTCAGCCCACTGTAGAACCGGACCATGTCTTCGATGGTCGGGATCACCACCGGCTCCAGGATGATCAGGCTGCTCTGGTAGACGCCCTTGCTACGCTTGCCTTCTTTAAAGGGCGCGATCGGGATGTCCTTCAGCAGGTTCTTCAGGCCCGGAATCTGCCGTAGGACCGGGAAGCCGCCCGTCGGCTGATAGTAGCTCAGGTTGCTGGTGAGGGTCGAGAGAACCGTCGGCTCGTACGCCAGCGCGGTCACCGTCGCGTCGTTGATGTTGTGGTTGGTCACGCGGTCGGTCACGTTGTCGGTGTTCGGCTGGAGCGTCTCATTCACGGTCAGGGTAAGGGTGACGGTTCCGGCGTCGAAGCCGATACTGGGGTTGGCCATGAGGCTCACGCCGGACTGAACCGGCACCGCCTGGCCGCCGGCGAGGATCGCGTTGATCACGTCCGACCCTACGAGGCCATAGTTCTTACTGAGCTGCGAAATAGCGCTGGTAGGGTCCTTGGCGCCCGGCGCCTGCGTCGGCGCGGCGATCGTATTGAGCGCGCTGCTGGCCGCCGCCGCCTGGTTCAGCCGGTCGGTAAGCGAGGTCTGCGAGGGCAGCCGCGAGGCCACCGTCGCCGAGACTGAGCCGACGGTGTCCGGCTCGAACTGCAGGCTGACGCTGTTTGAGACAAACAGATTGACGGACGAGTCCGAGAGCAGGATGTCCTGGACCACGTCCGGCACGTTCTCGATTGCGGACGAGGAGAGGATATCACGCGACGACATGTGGCCGAGCTGCCTGTTGGCGAGCAGGCGGAGCTGGTCGACGTAGTGGTTGTAGAACTGCTGCTCCAGCGCGCGGCCGAGCGCCTCGCTGCCGCGCCTCAGCCACTGGTTGAGGGCGGCCTCCAGCATTTCGAGCCGCTCGTAGTTTGCGGGCTGGGCAGGCGCCTTCGATCCAGTGCGGAACTGGTTGTCCAGGCTGGCGCGGTCGTCGGCATAGGTCTTGATCATGCCGATGAGCTGCCGCAGGTGCGGCGCGGTATCGCCCGCAGCGCCCGCAACCGCCTGGAAGAGCGCCATCGGCACGGAGACCAGGTCGTTCGCCACATTCTGGAGGTCGAAGAGGCGGCGGCGGAGCGATTCGGGGTGGCCCGGCGTCCCGTCCTTGGTCGCCGGTGCGCCGTCCAGCGCCGCGATGCTATCCTGAATGCCCTTCTCGCGGTCCAGCGCGCCCTGGAAGCGGTGCTGCAGCTCCATCAGGCTGTCGTGCGCCTGCCGCCGCGCCAGCGCCGGATAGAGCCGCTGGCTCATTGCGATCGAGCGGTGGACACGGATCGACACCCAGGTCGGCAGCGGGCAGCGCGGGTCCTTCAGCGAGCTGAGGAAGTCGCTCACCGACTGCCCGTCCCGCGAATCCAGGGCCTTCGCGCTGTCGCCGCACCATTTCGCGGCTGCGGTCACCACCTGCTCCCAGTCCGAGAGCTTGCCGTGGATGTCGCGGGCGATCTGCGCGTCGCTTGCGTGCGGGTCCTGCAGCGCCGTCGAGAGGTTCGTCTGGAAGTCGAGCAGGGCGCGGTCCGCGTTCGGGCCGGTGGGCGAGGCGTTGACCGCGGGCAGGTCCGGCAGCGCCCGGTCGACCATCAGAAGCAGGAGGATCTCCTGGACGGTCAGCGGCCGCTCGCCATCTCCGATAGTGGGGAAGAGCCGTCGCAGCTCGGTGTAGATGAGCAGGTCGTCGCCCTTTCGCCGCTTCAGTCGTGCGAGCAGATAGTCCTGGAGGTCAGCGAAGGCCGTGACGACCTCCATCCGCTGAGCGTCGATCATGCCGCGCACGGTCTCGGTCATCTGGATCACGTCGGTATTGGCCGGTCCCGTAAGCTGAACGACGCGCATGTTCAGCTCGAGATGCGCGCGCGGCCGCTCGAACATGAATGCCATCAGCTCGATGCTCGGCATGTACTTGTCGAGCCGGTCCTTCTCGCCGGTGATCAGGACATAGTTGCCGGTCGTGATGAACGCGAGGTCGCCGAACGTGGGCTTCCCGGGGACGACGGTCGTGGTGCCGCCGAATACGCCGGTCGCCTGAAGGGTCTTGAGCTGGTCGGCGAATTTGACCGCGGAGCGCGCGTCCCGCATCGTGACGCGTCGTACCACCGTTTCGGGAGTGGCGGGAGCTGCCGCGGCAGGCGGAGGATCGGCCGCGATAGCGTTCTGCGCCAGCACAAGCAGGAGCGCGCCAGCAAATAAGGCGAGCCAGCGCCGGATTGGCAAACCAGTCGTAAGTCTCATGATCTTAACCGCAATCTGCGCCCGGCCACGGCCACTTTAGTGCGTGAGGTTCGGACCGACGTGAGCGCCTCCGAACAACTCGGCCGGGATATTCTGATCGGCGCCGCGGCCCCGTAGTCGCGCGCCGTCGTACAGTCGTGCTTTGCAGCTCAGATGCTCACGCTGGTTCTTGTACAGGGTCCAAATCGCTCGTGCCCGCCAGCTATGCGCCTGCCTATCACCTGGTTAAATCCACGTCCGGCAGGTGCTGTTTGGCGCGATAATCGCCCGCGCCGTCAATGCTCGCTGTATACACGGTTTGACAATCTCGATTCCCGTAGGTTACGCTGCAATCTTCACAGGTTTCTCGCCGGTCGGCGGACCTGCCGCCAACTCCCTCCCGCAAGCGGGGCCTACCCCAACCCCCTCCCGCAAGCGGGAAGGGGCGATTCTGGATTCTCCCCCCTTCCCGCTTGCGGGAAGGCGGTACCCGCGTGCGGGTGGTGGGGGTTGGGTCCGCTTGCGGATAGACCGTTGGGGGCAGCGGCCGTGATTGCAGCAGGACACGGCGCGCTCGGCGCCGTAGTTACTCGCTGCGTGGTAAGATTGAGGTAAGTCTTAATGAAAAAGGTAGAGGCGATCATCAGGCCGATCAAGCTGGATGATGTGAAGATAGCCCTCGGCGAGATCGGCGTTACGGGGCTGTCGGTTTCCGACGTGCGCGGCAGCGGGCGCCAGCAGGGCCACCGCGAGAGCTTCCGCGGAGTCGAGTACGCCGTGCCGCTCCCGATCAAGACGAAGCTGGAGATCGTGGTCCGAGATGAGGAGGCGGGCCTCGTCGTCGACACGATCGAGCGCCATGCCTGGACCGGCGAAACCGGCGACGGCAAGATCTTCGTGCTTCCGATGGAGGATGCCATCCGCATCCGCACGGAAGAGCGCGGCGAAGAGGTCCTCTAGCCGGCGATGGGCAGAGCGCGACTCCTCCTCGCCTTGACCGGACTATTCCTTGCGGTCTGCCTCGGCGATCCGTGCCGCGCCGACGAGCAGCCCGGAACCGCCGCGGAATGGGCCGCGGTACTGACGCGACGGCCGCTGACTACCGGACCGGGCTATGCTCAGCTTGTCGAGTTCGTCCGCTCGGACCCGGAAGTGGTCTACGGCGCACTCCGGGAGGCCTGGCCGAAGATCGATGGCCAGGTGGACAGGCGGTGCATCCTCGCGCTGCTAAAGGACGGCCCGCCGCCGGGCCATAGTGGCGCCGGCCGGCCCGAACCGTTCGCGCCGAACCCGCACCTGCTGGAGATTCTCGCGCTCGGCCTGGACGACCCCTCGGCGGAAATCCGGGGTCTTGCCGCCGACACGCTCAGCGGGATCGCCGTCCAGGATGTAAAGACCCGGCAGGAGTACGATCGGTGGCGGGAGGAGATCGGGCCGGGCACATGCGCCGTGGTGATGGAACGCGCGATCCACCGGGCCGTCGCCGCGATCGATTCCGGACCGGACGAGGTCCGGGCGGAGGCTTACGACCGGCTGCTCCGCGTCCGGTTTCACGGCGGCTACTGGCTCAACTTCACGCAGAAATCGATCGCGCGCGGAATTACGACCGGTGGTCTCTACGACATACGCCGGGATCTGGTCACGCGCGCGGGAATGCTCGAGATTCTCGTCCGCGACTTGCGGCCGGAGAGCCATCCCGCAATCCGTCAGCGTGCGCTGCGGCTGACCGCGGAGTTCGTGCCGGACGCGGCCGCCCTTGCCCGCATGGAGCCCGACATCCGCCGCGAGGCGCCCACGCTGCTCCGCCGCCGCGATGCACTGGCTGTCTACAACCTGCTCCGATATATCCACGAGCCGTGGGTCACCGACATGCTCCTTGAGCGCGTGGCGGCGATCGAGCCCACCGACATCCCGACGATCGGGATGGCCGCGGACGCGCTCGGGCTGACCGGCGACCCGCGCGGAATCCCAAGCCTGATCGCGCTCTACGATATCGCGGAGCCGGCCAGTTACCTCGGACAGACTGTCGAGCGCAGTCTGGCGCTTCTTACCGGAGCGGGCTTTAAGCCGGCCGCCGACCATGACGGCGACTGGTGGCGCGACTGGTGGCAGGACCATCGCGGTGAATTCCCGACGGCACGCGATCTGCCCTATCCCCGGCTCTCGGGCGTGCGCCGTCCGGAAGGCTTCTCTCTGCGAAGGCACGCGGAGCGGCGCTCCCTTGGCGCGGGCGGAGAGTACTGGCTCGCCTCGCCGGGCATCGTTGCCGCCGGCTCCGCGGCGACCCGCGCGGGCCTCATCGTTGCCATAGTCCCGGGCCCACTTTCTCGTGAGGCGTGCCGCGTCTGGCAGGACCGCGCGGCGACGGCCCTGGACGGCAGGTACCTTGTCGCGCTGGTCCAGGCGCCCTCGGGTGAAAAGGCGGAACAGCCGACCGTGCGATTCTCTGTGGTCGTGGCGGCGGCCGTCCGCGACGCGCAGGGGCGCACTCCGATAGACCGCCGGCGCGTCTTCATCGTCGGCGAACGCGAAACCGGCATGGAGGCGTGCTCCTGCGCGCTTGAGCCGAACGCGTCCTTTGCCGGCTGCGTCCTGCTGGACTCGCCCTTCCGCACGGCGGGGCTGCCGGCGCTGGGCGCCGCGCGCGGCCGGAGGTTTGCCATCGTCGCGGACCGGTCGAGCAGGAACGCGCCGTACGTTCTTAGCGAGGCGGGCGCGGAGATTCTAAAGCGGCACGGGGCGAGCGTCCAGCTCATCCCGGCCGCTGCAACGGAGGTCACGCTGCTGGCGGGGCTGAAGAACGCCGTGCGGTGGCTGGAGGGGAGCGCGAATCCCGCTGGAATGCCGGCGCAGCCGGTTTCGCATTGAAAATTGTCGGCGCGGTGTGTTAAAGGGACTAGACTGACCGGCGTGCCGACCGAACACCCTGTGCTCCGAGTGCGGGATGCCGGATGCTGATTGCCTGATCCCATATGCCCGATCCGATCTGGAACGTCCGCCTGGTCCCGACCGACGACCCGGACTACATCGCATTCATGCGCCGCATGGCGGACCGCCGGCCATCGCGCGGCGGCCCACGCGCCTCGGGCGAGGTGCTCGGCGGCCTTGTCGAGCGGGCGGTCCAGCACTGGCTCGCCCGGCGCGTCGAGCTGCTGCCGGAGCGAATCCTGGTCTGGGAACAGCGGCAGCGCAACGGCCGGAACGCGACCCTCTTTCGCGAGATCGACGCCATCTGGCAGATCGATGCCGAGTCGCTGTGCCTCTATGAGGTGAAGCTGACCTACGCGGAGAACATGGAGCAGGGCGTGGGACTGCGCCAGCTTGATGCCTCGACGGAAACTCTGTTTGCGTCCGGCCGGTACCGGTACATACTGCAGCGGCTCGTCTATATCGCCCCGGAACGTGTAACGGTCCTGGACGGCCTCCCGGAGCTGGAGCCGGACGACGAGTGCGCGGAGCTGGGCGTCGTATGGGCGCCGCCGGACGAGATCGAGGCAGCGGCGCGCGAGCTGGAGATCGACCTGCCGGAGAACTGGCTGGAACCGGAATCGCGCGAAGGCGTGGTCGAGGACCCGGAGCGCGAGGCCTGGCGGGAGTTCGCCGACACCGCCGCCCGCGACCCGGATGCGGACGAGCCCACGGGGCCCCTGACCGAGGCGCTCCGCCGGTCGCTGGGCAATACGCAATAGGCAGTCGGCAGTCGGGACTCTTCGATGAACGCTGGCTGCCGCCGAAGCAGCCTATCCATATACAGGATTTGGTACCGGCGATCGCCAGGATGGCCGTGTACCCCAATTGCCGACTGCCGTCCTTACACGAGCCGCCATGATCGCAAGAATTACCGCTGCTCTCAAACGCGCGTTTGGCTCCGATCAGCAGTCGTCGCCCGCGGGCGAATGGCAGGAGGACCCGGAGAAGTGGGCCGAGGTCGACTTCGAGCCGATCGGACCGGCCGCCGCCGCGGACGGAGCCGCCGAGCGGCTGCTGTGCCCCGTGACCCGCCAGGAGCTTCATCCGCGCGATCGCATCTTCCGGTGCCGCGTTTGCCATACCTGCTATAGCGAGGCCGGGTGGGAGTTCCTCCGCACCGCGGATCGCGGCAAGTGCTGCGCGTGCGGCAGCCGGAAGAGCGTTGATCCGGTCACGTAGACCGGTCATCGCGGCGGATATTAACGGCATGGAGATCGAGGACAGGTACGCGCGCCACCGGCTGATTGCCGGCTGGGACCAGGAGCGGCTCGCAGAGGCCCGCGTGCTCGTCGCCGGAGCGGGCGCGATCGGCAACGCGGTGGTCGAGCTGCTCGCCCTGTTCGGAATCGGCCGACTCGTGATCGTCGATTTCGATGCGGTCGAGCTGTCCAACCTTACGCGCAGCCCGCTGTTTCGCGAAGCCGACATCGGACGGCCGAAGGCGGACGTCGCTGCGGAGCGCGCGAAAGAGATCAATCCGAGCGTCCGCGCGGTCGGGCTGGCCGCCGACCTGGCCTACGACTTG